>NZ_JBOFOC010000180.1:0-26936 GCF_051659245.1 Microbulbifer sp. | reverse complement strand
GCCATGCCCGCGATCGGGGTTTCCGTTTTTCAGACACTGATCGCGGGCATGGCCCGCTCCTACAAGATCTCTTCAAAACGGACGGAGGAAGGGACCCCCCTATAATTATCGGGGCTCGAAAGAGACACGAGGTGCGCCGCATGCACCGCCAAACCCGAACTAGAAATTGCAGTTAGAGTACCAATGTATCGATCCCTCGCCGCTACCCTGTTGACCGCCGCGCTGGCCTCCGGCGCCACCGCCAACCCCTGGGAAAAAGTCTCGCGCCCCTCCTCCCAGGCCTCCGCCAGCATCGGCACCTACACCAACGGCTGCCTGAGCGGCGCCGAACAGATGCCCCTGCGCGGCAAGGGCTTCCAACTGGTGCGCACAGGCCGCGACCGGCACTACGGCCACCCGGCTACCATCCAGTTTCTCAAGGATTTTTCCGCCCGGGTTGCGAACAACGGCCTGGGCCACCTGCAGATTGGCGATATGTCCATGGCCCGCGGCGGGCCCTTCAGTACCGGCCACCACAGCCACCAGATGGGACTGGACATCGACATCTGGTACTCCCAGGACTGGCGCGCCGCCGAGCGCCCGCTGAGCCCCTGGGAACGCGACAATGTCTCCGCCAAGCCGCTCGCGGACGCCCGCAATCACCGGTTGATCGAAAAGAACTGGGACGACAGGGTTCCGCAGATACTGCGCCTGGCTTCGGAGGACGCGCGGGTGGAGCGCATCTTCGTTCACCCCACCATCAAGCGGAAGTTGTGCAACATCGCCGGCGATGACAACGAGTGGCTGCGCAAGGTGCGCCCCTGGTGGAAACACAACTACCATTTCCATGTGCGTCTGACCTGCCCGGAAGGCGATAAATACTGCAAACCCCAGCGGCCGGTGCGGGGCAATCCCTGCGGCGAAGATCTGGACTGGTGGTTCAGCGACGAATTCTACGCACTGCTGCGGGACGAGGCACCGCCGGAGCCGCAAAAAGAACCGGAGAAGCCGCCCATGCCGCAGCAGTGCGCGCAGGTACTGGCGGCTCCCTGAACAGAAGCTGATTTATCATAGGCGGGGTGCGCCGCGGCATGTCGGCCTCGCACCGCTGCGAGCGCACGCCGCACCCTACGAGACGAGAAAATTATGAGCCAGCGAGTCCCGAGTCCCGAGTCCCGAGTCCCCTCGCCAATCAATACCCTGTTGATCTGCGGCGGTGGCGGCAGCGAGCACCAGGTCTCCCTGCGCACCGCGGACTTTATCCAGCATCGCCTGGCCGGGGTGCCGGATATCGCCCTGACCCGTGTTGAGATGGACGCCAACGGGCGCCTTACAGGCAGTGGCGGCGAAGTCTACCAGCTGCGCCAGGACCACCAGTTGTACCGGGAAGACGACAAAGCCCAACCGGTGCACTATGTGATTCCATCGATCCACGGCTATCCCGGCGAAACCGGCGACCTGCAGTCCCAACTGGATCTGTTCGGCATTCCCTACTACGGCTGCGGCCCCGAGGCGAGCAAGATCTGCTTCAACAAGATCACCACCAAACTCTGGCTCAGCGCCCTGGGGGTGGATAACACGCCCTACCAGTTCTTGTGCCGAAATGAGGCGGAGGAGACCGCCAAGGCCGCCATGGCGCTGCAGGAGTGGGGGCAGGTGTTTGTGAAAGCCGCCAGTCAGGGCTCTTCAGTGGGCTGTTACAAGGTAAATTCTGTGGAGGAACTGGAGCCGGCGCTGGACGAGGCCTTCCGCTATTCCCCCTATGTGCTGGTGGAGAAATGCCTGCGCGTGCGCGAGCTCGAAGTGGCCGCCTACCCCTACGACGGCGAACTGGTGATCACCCCGCCGGGGGAAGTGTGCCCGCCGCAGGACGCCTTCTACAACTACGAGGAGAAATACGACGACGCCAGCCGCGCGGTCACCCATGTGGAGGCCCAGGGATTGAGCGACGCCCAGTTGGGCTGGATCAGGGAGGCCTCCCGCCGCGCTTTTATCGGTCTGCAGTTGAAAGACCTGTCACGCATCGATTTCTTTCTCACCGGGGAAGGCGATATCTATCTCAACGAAGTCAACACCTTTCCCGGCATGACATCCATTTCCATGTTCCCCAAAATGATGGAGAACGCCGGCCACGACTTTTCCCACTACCTGAGCAGTTTGATCCGCAAAGCGGTGACCGCATAGGATGGGCACAAATCGGCAGGATTGCCGATTTGGACGCCACAGGCGCCCGCGAAGCGGGCGGGTGTCATGGATGGCACGAGTCAACGGAGCGAAGCGACGTGCCCATCTCCCGAAGCATTGATGGGTACGCTACGCTTTGCCCATCCTACAGAGGCTCGGATTTTTCGCTTAACATAGTGACATTCGGGGCGGACCTTGTGTTCGCCCGGCTCAACAAGTTCCGCCCCTACGACGCCTGCAGCCACCCCTCCCGCCGCCGGCGGGAAAACTGCCCTCGCAAAAACTCCATCTGGTCGCCGCGTATCCGCTCGTTGTTGATCAGCGCCAGGTATTCGGCGGCATTGGGGCAGAAGGGCAGTGCCAGCAGTTCCATATCGATGTCCTGCAGCAACCGGTTGCCCTTGTGCTGGTTGCAGCGGCGGCAGGCGGTTACCACGTTCTCCCAGACATCGCGGCCGCCGCGGGATACCGGCTGCACATGGTCGCGGGTCAGCTCCCGCCTGGGAAACCCGTTGCCACAGTAGAGGCAGGTGTGCAGATCGCGGGAAAAGAGCGCGCTGTTGGTCAGCGGCGGGCGCCGTCGGGGCCGCGCCATGCGATCGCCGCCACAGGCGATAATCGCCGCCAGGTCCAGGCTGGATCGTTCGCCGAGGCGGTTGATGCCGCCGCGCACGGTGAGCACCACCCCGCCGAGGGACCAGGTCACCAATTCCCGCACATACAGGCAGGCGGCCTCCTCCCAGCTCAACCACTCCAGCGGCTGCCCCGCCAGGTTCAGGCGCAGAATTCTCGCTTGCATCGGCTCGTCTCCCCTTCTTGAAACCCTTGGGGCGAACCTTCTGTTCGCCCAAAAACAAAGGCCCCACCGGCAGTCCGGCGGGGCCTTCTGTAGAAATTCACGAGCGTCGAACAGCATACCCGCCAGCGGTGTGGGGGCTGTATCAGGGCGGATATGTCCAGAGCTGACTTACTGAATGCCTCATCCTCCACCGGCTCGGTGGAAATATGGCCGGATTGCTCTGATTAAAGCGGAAAATCGTTACATTTTCCAGACAGGAATTGCTGCGGTGAAACCACTAAAAAATAACAAAACGGCGGGACCGCCGTTTTGTGCAGCCGAAGGCTGCTCGAAGGAAGGGCCAGGGAAATGGCTCGTAAAACACCGTCCGGGCAATCCCGCCCGAACGGTGCGTCTCACAGGATGGTGCCCGTGTCCCTCGGGCGAGCGGCACAATCCATTTATCCTTTGCCGCGGTTTGCAGTCCCTTTGCATCCCTGCACACTTTCATTATGGGCAGGGATGGGAAAAAAAGTAGAGGCAATCGGCTGAATTTCCTGTGCGAGATATCTCACAAGCCTGCGAAATATCCCATGGACGGTAGGCGGCGGAGGCAAGGAGGCGCCTGTTATGCAGGGAGGCGCCTGTTGTGGTAAAACGGGCACGTCACGAAGAGCGGCAACTATAACCGCAAATATTACGAGTTCAATCTCAAACCGTGAAAAACTTGTTGAAATATACGCTTATTTTCCTCGTAGCGTTGGGTGCTGGCGTGTCCACCATTATGTTCTTCGCACCGGGCGTCAGCGTACCCTGGAAACAACTGACGGGGGGCGCTGAAACTGATCCCCAGACGGTGGACAAGCGGCTGCGCACTCCCGCCGGTTTTCGCGTGGAGCTTTTTGCCGACACCGTGCCCAACGCCCGCTGGTTGGCCATCACCCGCCGCGGCGACGTCATCGTTTCCCAGCCCCGGCACGGACAGGTGAGCCTGCTCCGGGCGGACCGCAACGGGGACGGCCGCAGCGACGGCCAAAGGGTGCTGATCGACGGCCTGCGCCGTCCCCACGGTCTGTTCCTGCATGAGGACTGGCTGTATATCGCTGAGAGCAACGGCGTCGGCCGCGTCCCCTTCGACCACTCCGACGGCCGCCTGGCCGGCAGCTACCAGAAAATCGTCAGCGGCCTCGGCGACGAGGGCAATCACTGGACCAAGACCATCGCCATGGGGCCGGACGGCTGGGTCTACCTCTCCAGTGGTTCCACCTGCAACGTCTGCGAGGAGAAGGACCCGCAGCGCGCCACCATCATGCGCTTCAAACCCGACGGCAGCGACCTGGAAATCTACGCCACCGGCCTGCGCAACAGCGTGGGCTTCGACTGGTCCCCGATGGACGGAGGACTCTACGCCACCGACAACGGCCGCGACTGGCTGGGAGACGACTTTCCACCCGACGAGTTGAACCTGGTGGAAAAGGGTGTTTTTTACGGTTGGCCCTACGCCAACGGCGACCGGGTCCCGGATCCGGACCTGGGTGTCGACGCCGGCGAGGAAATCCAGCGCAAGATCGAAAACTCGCGCCCGCCGGTACACAACTTCCCCGCCCACAACGCCGCGCTGGGCATCCGCTTCCTGCGCAGCCCGGCACAGCCCCGGGACTACCACGACGCGGCGCTGGTGGCCCTGCACGGCTCCTGGAATCGCAGCGTCAAGGACGGCTACAAGGTGGTCTCCCTGCACTGGGACGATCGCGGCAACATCGAACAGCGGGATTTCCTCTGGGGCTTCCTGGATCGCGAGCGCGACGAAGTCAGCGGCCGCCCGGTGGCCATCGCCGAGGACGCCAACGGCAACATCTATATCTCCGACGATTACGCCGGCGCCGTCTACCGCGTCACCACCGGATCGCAAAATGCTTTCGCCGCTGCGGAGCGAAAACCGCGTATAAAAGCCCCCCACAAACCCCTGGCCATCGACAGCGGCGCGGCGCAACGGGGCGAGGAGCTGTATCGGCAACACAGCTGCGCCCAATGCCACGCCAAGCAGTTGGTACTGAACAACCTGGCGAAAAAATACACTCTGCAGAGCCTGGCGAACTACTTCGACACCCCCACGCCGCCGATGCCCGATTACGGCTTCAGCAGCGCGCAGAAGCGCGCCCTGGCCCACTACCTGCTTTCCCTGGAAGCGGGCAATTGACCCCTTACACGCCAGCGGCTAAGGTTGCGCGGCAATTAATACTCAAGTTTCGGGATTCGAGGGTCCTGTCAAAGGCGAAAGCCGGGGGAGTGCTTCCGGGACAGCCGTAGGGTGCGCCGTGCGCACCGAAAGCCCCGGGCCCACCAGCCTGGAGCGGTGCGCACGGCGCACCCTACGGTTGAACCCCGAAACTTGAGTTAATAATCCGGCGAGAAAGCTCGCCGGATTAGCAATGAGGCAAAGCAATGGCGGCAAAAAAGAAACCGGCAACCTTTGAGCAGGCGCTGGAAGAACTGGAAGAACTGGTGGAGCGCCTGGAAGCGGGCGACCTGCCCCTGGAGGAGGCTCTGGCGGATTTCGAGCGCGGGGTAAAGCTCACCCGCGAGTGCCAGCAGAAACTGGCCAGCGCCGAGCAGAAGGTCAAGGTACTGATGGAGGAGAGCGGCAGCATCCGCGAACTGCCGTTCGACGAGGATACGGGCGAAGAGGAAGAAACCTGAGTGTCCGATGCAGTATCCCCACCCTCGGAACTGGGCGCCTTTCTGCAATGGTGCTCGGGGCGGGTTGAAGCCCGCCTGCAAATGGCGCTGGCACCGGCCACTTCCGGCGCGGAAAAACTCTTCGCCGCCATGGAATACGCCGCCCTGGGGCCGGGCAAGCGCCTGCGCCCTGCACTGGTCTATGCCTGCGCACGCACCTTCCGCGCGGATAGCTTCTCCGCCGAAACCTGCGACGCGGCCGCAGCGGCCCTGGAGTGCATCCACGCCTACTCCCTGGTGCACGACGACCTGCCGGCCATGGACGACGACGACCTGCGCCGGGGCCGGCCCACCTGCCATATCCAGTTCGACGAAGCCACCGCCATCCTCGCCGGCGATGCCCTGCACACCCTGGCGTTCGAATTGCTGCTGCAAGGCGGAGCGGCCGCCGAACTCAAACTGCGCCTGATCCGCGAACTGGCCTGCGCCGCCGGCGGCCGGGGTATGGTGGCGGGCCAGGCCATCGACCTGGACTCCGTGGACAAACACCTCGACCTGTCCCGACTCGAACAGATGCACCGTCTCAAGACCGGCGCCCTGATCCGCGCCAGCGCGCGCATCGGCGCCCTGCTCGGGGGTGCCGACGAAGCCCGGCTGGCGGCGGTCAGCCGCTATGCCGAGGCCATCGGCCTGGCGTTTCAGGTACAGGACGACATTCTCGACGTCACCGCCGACACCGCCACCCTGGGCAAGACCCAGGGCGCCGACGCCGCGCGCAACAAACCCACCTACGTCTCCCTGCTGGGACTGGACGGCGCCCGCGCCAAACTGGAGGGCCTGCACCGGGAGGCGCTGGAAGCCCTGGCCGAAGTGGGCGGCGACAGCGACCTGCTGCGACAGCTGGCGGACTATATCGTCCAGCGCAGTCACTGAGTTGAATGCGGAATGATGAATGCGAAATACGCGCCCTGATATCGCGCTAGCCGGGATGCTCACCAGCCGCGAACCCGCCCGGTAACCGCCCAAGTCCAACCGCGGCCAAGAGCCTCTCCCATGGCACTGGGCCAGATCGCGCATTCCGCATTCCGCATTCATCATTCCGCACTGGTTTGCTTCTCCCCGCCACAGGCATACAATCCCCCTCTTACCTATCCGTTGCAATTGATACGTTTGATGTTCGACGAAATCCCACGCACACGCCCGCAGACGCCGCTGCTCGACGCCATCGATGAACCGGCGCAGATGCGCGCCCTGGACGAGCGCCAACTGCCGGAGCTGGCCCGCCAGCTGCGCGAGTACCTGCTGTACTGCGTCGGCCAGACCGGCGGTCACTTCGGCGCCGGCCTGGGGGTCGTGGAATTGACCATCGCCCTCCACTACATCTACAACACCCCGGAAGACCGGCTGGTGTGGGATGTGGGCCACCAGACCTATCCCCACAAGATCCTCACCGGGCGCCGCGAGCAGATGCTCAGCATGCGCCAGCAGGGCGGCCTGTCCGGTTTTCCCAAGCGCAGCGAGAGCCCCTACGACACCTTTGGTGTGGGCCACTCCAGCACCTCCATCAGCGCCGCCCTGGGCATGGCGCTGGGTTCTGCGGACGACCGCAAGGTCGTCGCGGTGATCGGCGACGGCGCCATGACCGCCGGCATGGCTTTCGAGGCGCTGAACCACGCCGCCCACACCGGCAAAGACCTGCTGGTGGTGCTGAACGACAACCGCATGTCCATCTCGAAAAATGTCGGGGGCCTGGCCACCTATTTCGCCAAGATCCTGGCCAGCAAAACCTACCTGTCCATGCGCGAGGGCAGCCGCAAGATACTCTCCGTCATTCCCAAGGCCTGGCAGCTGGCGCGGCGCACCGAGGAGCATGTAAAGGGCATGATCACCCCGGGCACCCTGTTCGAGGAGCTGGGCTTCAACTACGTGGGCCCGCTGGACGGCCACAATGTGCACGACCTGGTGCAGACCCTGCGCAACCTGCGCAGCCAGCGCGGGCCGCAGCTTCTGCATATCGTCACCACCAAGGGCAAGGGTTTCGGCCCCGCCGAAGAGGACCCGGTGGGCTACCACGCGCTGAACAAGCTGGAACCGGAACCGAAAGTACAGGTGGCCCCCTCCCGGGAGGGGCGCGGCGAACGCAAACCGCCCAAGTACCAGGAGGTGTTCGGCCGCTGGCTGTGCGACACCGCCGAGCGGGACGACAGGCTGGTGGGTATCACCCCCGCCATGTGCGAGGGCTCGGGCATGGTGGAATTCGCCGAACGCTTTCCGGAGCGCTTCCACGACGTGGCCATCGCCGAACAGCACGCGGTCACCCTGGCCGCCGGCCTCGCCTGCGAGGGACAGAAACCGGTGGTGGCCATCTACTCCACCTTCCTGCAGCGCGGCTACGACCAGCTGGTACACGATGTGGCCATCCAGAACCTGGACGTCACCTTCGCCATAGATCGCGCCGGCCTGGTGGGCGAGGACGGCCCCACCCACGCCGGCAGCTTCGACCTCACCTATATGCGCTGCCTGCCGAACCTGGTGATCGCCGCCCCCAGCGACGAGAACGAGTGCCGCCAGCTGCTCTACACCGCCTACCGCCACAACGGGCCGGCGGCGGTGCGCTATCCGCGGGGTACCGGCACCGGGGCGCAGATCGAAGAACAGATGACCGAACTACCGCTGGGCAAAGGGCAGTTGGTGCGCGAGGGTGCCGGCGTGGCCATCCTCAGCTTCGGCACCCTGCTGACCCCGGCGCTGGCCGCGGCGGAGAAGCTCGGCGCCACGGTGGCGGATATGCGCTGGGTCAAGCCGCTGGACGAGCAGTTGATCGACCAGCTCGCCGCGGACCACCACCTGCTGGTCACCCTGGAAGAGAACGCAGTGGCCGGCGGCGCCGGCAGCGCGGCGACGGAATACCTGAATTGCCGCGGCACCCAGGTGCCGGTACTGCAACTGGGCCTGCCGGACAGCACCATTGAGCACGGCAAGCACAAAGACCTGCTCGCCGGCATCGGCCTGGACGCGGCGGGCATCGAGAGGCAGATTCGCCGGCGGCTGAAAAAGCGGGCCCCGGGCCCCAAGACCCGGGACCCGGAATACCAAATCCACAAACTGCTGTAGACCATCCCCGGGACCGCGGAGCTCCAGCTCCGCACCGCGGGCACAGCCCGCGCCTCAGTTTTACCAATTACACGGGGAGCACCATGACCAACTTCGCCAAATCCCTACTCTTCTCCACCGCCCTGCTCGCCGCCAGCGCCTCGGCCATGGAGCAGAACGCCTTCGACAAAGCCTTCGACGCCCTGCCGAAGAGCGATTCCAGCACCCAGCTGAAAGCCCTGCAGGACCTGCGCTACCGCTGGGCCATGGAGAGCTTCCCGGAGAACGCCACCTACGAGGGCTACCGGGGCCAGGACAATCGCTGGACCGACACTTCCACGGAAGCCATCGAGCGCCGCCGGGAACAGACCCGCCGCCTGCTGGCCGCCAGCCGCCATCTCGATAGCGAGAGCTTGCCCGCGGCGGAGCAACTGGACTACCAACTGCTGTACCAGGACCTGCTGATGGAGGTAAAGGGCTTCCAGTTCCCGGGCCACCTGCTGCCGGTCAGCCATATGGACGGCATCCAGCGCAATGTACCCAGCGTGCTGAACAGCATGGCCAAACGCACCGCCGCCGACTACGAAACCATTCTCACCCGCCTGGAGAAACTGCCGGCGCTGATACAGCAGACCCAGGCGCTGATGCGCCAGGGCCTGGAGAAGAAAATCACTCCGCCGCAGATCACCCTGCGCGACCTGCCCGGCCAGATCCGCGCCCTGATCCCCGAGGAGCCGAAGGGCAGCCCACTGCTGAAAGCCTTCAACGAAATGCCGGCCGGCATCTCCTCCGCCCAGCAACGCCACCTGCAACAGCGCGCCCATGCCCTGTACCAGAGAGACCTGGTACCCGCCTGGCGGAACATGGCGGAATTCGTCGAGCGCGAATATATCCCCGGCGCCAGGGTGGACACCGCCTTCACCAGCATGCCCGACGGCCTGCGCTGGTACGCGCACCAGGTGCGGGAAAACACCACCACCACCCTGACCCCGGAGGAAATCCACCGCATCGGCCTGGCCGAGGTGAGGCGCATCCGCGGCCAGATGCAGGCGGTCATTGAGAAGACCGGCTTTGACGGCAGCTTCGAGGAATTCACCGAATTCCTGCGCACCGACCCGCAGTTCTACCACACCAGCAAAGAAGAACTGATGAGGGGCTACCGGGATATCGCCAAGCGCATCGACGGCGAGCTGCCGGCCCTGTTCGGCACCCTGCCGCGCCTGCCCTACGGGGTGAAGCCGATCCCCAGCTACTCAGAGAAATCCCAGACCACCGCCTACTACATGCCCGGCTCCAATGAAGCCGGCCGCGCCGGGGTCTTCTTCGCCAACACCTACAACCTGCCCAGTCGCCCGAAATGGGAAATGGAGGCGCTGACGATGCACGAGGCCATGCCCGGCCACCACCTGCAGATCGCCCTGGCCCAGGAGCAGGAAGGCCTGCACCCGCTGCGCCGCAACGCGGGCTACACCGCCTATGTGGAAGGCTGGGGCCTCTACTCCGAGAGCCTGGGCAAGGACCTGGGCCTGTACCGGGACCCCTACAGCGAGTTCGGCGCCCTCACCTACGATATGTGGCGCGCGGTGCGCCTGGTGGTGGACACCGGCATGCACCAGCTGGGCTGGAGCCGCGAAGAGGCCATCGAGTTCTTTATGAATAACAGCGCCAAACCCCAGCACGACGTGACCGTGGAAATCGACCGCTACCTGGTGTGGCCGGGGCAGGCCCTGGCCTACAAGCTGGGCCAGCTGAAGATTAGGGAGCTGCGCGCCAAAGCGGAGCAGCGACTGGGCGAGCGCTTCGATATCCGCACCTTCCACGACCAGCTGCTGTCCAGCGGCGCAGTGCCGCTGAACGTACTGGAAGCGCGCATGAACGGCTGGATAGAGGCGCAGAATGCAAAGGCCGCCGGCACCCCCGCCAAAGCGGCTGTGGCGGGCCAGGTCAGCGCAGGCTGACGGCTTACAGTATGCGGGTGGAGGGGGTTTACGTTTATGAAGACTAAACGTATCTGCTCACCCCTGTAGGAGCGGGCCATGCCCGCGAACAGAGGCCGATCGCGGGCAGTTACGACTAAACGTCAGAAATAGCATTCGCAGGATGGGCAAAGCGCAGCGTGCCCATCAAAGCCACGAAAGATGGGCACGTCGCTTCGCTCCTTTGCCCATCCTACTGAATTCATCGACTCGTTATACCGGCGTAGGAATGTCATGCCGGACTTGATCCGGTATCCAGTTCAGTGGCCCCTGGGTTCCGGCCCGCGCCGGAACGACGAGAGCGCGATGTAGGGACGAGCCTTGTGTTCGCCCTCGGCGGACCTGCGGTCCGCATGCCGAGCTGGAGCTCGGCGTTCCCAGGGGGCGGGTCTGCGGCCCGATGGCGGAGCTGGAGCTCCGCGGTCCCGGGTCCCGGGTCCCGAGTCCCGAGTCCCGAGTCCCGAGTCCCGAGTCCCGGGTCCCGAGTCCCGAGTCCCGAGTCCCGAAAACTATAACCCCATCTCCCGCACCAGGTGCCCGGCGCCGTCCACGTGTTCCATCACCCACAGCATATAACCCACGTCCACGTGGATGGCGCGGGTGCTGTCGGTGAAGTCCCAGTCGGCGTTGATGCTGTCGTAGGTGCCGTCGAACACCAGCCCTACCAGTTCTCCGCGGCCGTTCAGGGTGGACGAACCGGAATTGCCGCCAGTGATATCCACGGTGCTGAGGAAATTCACCGGCACCGAGTCCAGCCGCTCATCGTAGTAGCGGCCGAAGTCCCGCTTGTCGATGGCGCTGAGCAGTGCCTCCGGGGCGTCGAAGGGGTCCTCGCCGGTGTATTTGGCTTCCACGCCGCGCAGGGTGGTAAAGGGCACGAAGCTGTCCGCGCCGTCGTTGCCGTCCGCCGCCGCAGTCACGGTACCGGTGGGTGGGGTGTAGCCTTTCACCAAGCCGTAGGTGACGCGCAGGGAGCTGTTGGCATCCGGGTAGACCGGTTTGCCCTGCTGGCGGTAGTAATCGATCAGCAGCGCCATGTACTGCGGGCGCAATTGGGCGAAGCGCCCTTCCATGGATTTTTCCCGCTGCTCCAGGGCGAGCATATCCTCGTACACGGTCACCGCCAGCTGGATAAAGGGATCGTCGCTGTCGGCGAAGTCCGCGGGCGCTTTGCCGATCCAGGCGAGGCGCTCGTCCGCTTCCCCCAGGCGGGTGTTCGCATACATCTTGTCGAGCACCGCGTCCAGATCGGCATCCTCGCCGTCGATTTCCAGGAAATCGTCGAAGCTGGCGATGCGCTGTTCCTCCGGCAGCGCCAGGTAGCGCTGCAGGAAGTAGAGCCATATCTGCCTGTCCACCGCCGGGTGGAAGCTGCGCTCTATGCGCCTCATGCCCTCGGTAAAGCGGGTCAGGTCCCGCTTTTGGTAACCCGGTTCGCGCTCCGCATCCGGCTTTTCACTTTCCACCGCCAGCCGGTACAACTTTCGCGCCGCGCCCAACATGGCGGAGCGGTCCATGTAGTTGAGCACCAGGTCCCGCTCGCGGGTGGACTGCTGCTCCGCTACCAGTGCGTCCAGGTCGTCGATGGTGGATTGGTATTTCTCGCGGCGCTGCCCGTCCGCCTCCACCCAGGACTGCAGGTCTTCCTCCAGCTTGCGCTTGCGCGCCAGCAAGTCGCTGCGCCCGTAGCCCTCCATCATGCCGGTGAAGTTCTTGGCATAATTGTTCAGCCCCGCCACCAGGCTGGCGTATTTCAGTTCCGCGTCCTTATTGCCGGCGGTGGCCGCGGCGATGGTTTGCGACCACTCCTCCAGTACGCGCTGCATGGTGGGGTAGTACCAGTCGAAATTGCTCTCCACTTCCTGCGCGGTGCGGTAGCGGTTGGTGCGCCCGGGATAGCCGGCCACCATTACGAAGTCCCCCTCCTCGGGCCCCTTCGCCGCCACCGGCAGGTAGTGTTTGGGCTTGTAGGGCACATTGTCCTGGGAATAATCGGCGGGCTTGCCGTCTTTGCCCACATAGGCGCGGTAGAAGGCGTAGTCGCCGGTGTGGCGCGGCCACATCCAGTTGTCGATATCACCGCCGAACTTGCCGATGGAGGACGCGGGCGCGTGCACCAAGCGCACGTCGCGGATTTCCAGTTGCTTGACCAGGTAGTAGTCCAGGCCGCCGTAGTAACTGTACACCTCGCAGCGGTGACCCGGTTCCTTTTCGCACTCCGCCACCAGCGCCTTCTGCGAATCCTCGATGGCCTTGAAGCGCGCGGCGCCATCCATGTCGTCGGACAGGCGGCTGTTCACCCTGTCGGTCACCTCGTCCATGGCCACGGTCACGTAGACGCGCGAACCGGGGGCCGCGGGCAGTTCCTCGGAGAGATCACCGGCGAGAAAACCGTTAGCCAGCAGGTCCCGGTCCTCGGTGGAGTTGTAGGAGATAGAGCCGTAGGCGCAGTGGTGGTTGGTAACCACCAACCCCTTGGGGGACACGAAGGACGCGGAGCAGCCGCCCAGGCTGATCACCGCGTTCATCGGGAAGTCGGTGAGCTTGGTCATACCCGCCGGGTCCAGCTCCAGGCCCAGGCGATGCAGCTCATCCGCCAGTTCCGGCAACTGGTGCGGCTGCCACATGCCCTCGGTGGAGTCGATTGCCACCGGCGCGGGGTCATTGGACTCGGCGCAGCCGGCGAGTAGTGCCGCGGCAACTGCAGCCAGGGTGAATGAATGCTTTATTGTCATGGTTACTCCGGTCTTTTTTATGTTCTGAAGATTGTACAGAAATACCCGCCCGGTTCGCGGCGGCTCGCGAGCCGATATCGGTATTGCCCTACTCGTCTTAGGTATCCCCTAATGATGCTGAATCCGTGCAGTATCGGCCCGCTTGATCGCATCGATCACAATGCCGGGTGTCAGGACCTGCGGAAGTATGCTGACGGTCTTCAACGACGACCCCTTGGGGAAATACAGGTACAGCGGAACACCGGCACGGCCATACATCTCCAGCCATCGGGTGATTACCAGGTCTTCGGTCGTCCAGTCGCCTTCCACGACGCGGATGCCGCGGGAATTGAATGCTTCCGCCACCTGGTCTGTCGCCAGTGCAACGCGCTCGTTGGCTTTGCAGCTTATGCACCAGTCGGCCGTGAAGTAAACGAACGTCGGTTGCTCAGCGGCGATATACTCCTTTACCCGATTCTCATCGAAGTGCTCGAGCTGCAGGCCGCCCAGTTTTCCCGCGGATTCGTCGCCTGCTGCGCGTGGCATCGTCTTGCTGGCTTCGACCTGCGTGAACGCGAAGATTGCAGCCAATGCGCCGGCCATCGCCGTCGGGTACCAGATTCCCTTCTTTCTACCCGAAGCGCCTTTGCCGTAAGCCCACAGCGCAAACGCAACCGCCGTTGCAGACAACAGGCCGACAAACATCGACGTCGCGCCAAGCTGCTGACCGACGATCCAAAACAGCCACAAGGCCGTGATGAACAGCGGAAATGCCAGCAGGTGCTTGAAGGTTTCCATCCACGCGCCCGGCTTCGGCAGCATACGGCCGAGTGCAGGCACGAAACTCAGAACGAGATAGGGAAACGCCAGGCCCAGACCGAGCGTCAGGAAGACGGTGAGGGAAACCGCTGCCGGCTGCGTGACCGCGTAGCCGAGAGCCGCCGCCATAAACGGCGCCATGCACGGTGTTGCGACGACGACAGCCAACAAACCGGTGAAGAACGCCTCCTTACGTTCTCCACCTTGCGGGAGCCGCCCGCCGACGCCCATGATACGCGTACCGATTTCGTAGACACCAAGAAGATTGACGCCGACCGCCACCATCAACAAACCCAGGCCGACAACGACGGGCGGATGCTGCATCTGGAAGCCCCAACCGACGGCTTCGCCCGCGGAACGGAGGGCGAGCAGCAGCATCGCGATGGCAGCGAATGCCACGAGGACACCGGCGGTATAGATCACACCACTCTCGCGCGCTACACGTTGATTCCGGCCACCCAGGTTCACGAGGCTCAACGCCTTCATGCTCAGAATGGGGAAAACGCAGGGCATCAGATTCAGGATGATGCCGCCGATGAATGCGAACACGACCGCACGTACGAAACCCGGGCCGCCGCCTGGACCCGTCGAGGCGGGAACGGACGCGGGCGTCGATTTGGCGATGTCCAGGGCCACCGCCCTGGCATTGCCGTCTGCAGCCGTAAAGGTCAGGACCGCTCGAGTCACTTCCTCGCCGTCCGGGTTCGACGATGCGTTCATGACGAACGACAGACCCCGGTCCGTCATTGCCATTGACTGGCTGTCGTAGCGAACGAGATTCCTCGACTCGATAAACAGATAGGCGTCGTCAAACCCGAGCCGCGCGTCTGCGGGTGCAATATCGATCGACACCTTGCCGCCGGCAATCGAGAAACTCGCCGGCCATTGTGCGTCCTCCGGAATCGCGCTGCGTGCCTCAGTGAAACGCCGCGCAACCTTGGCATCTACAGCCCCATCGCCAACGGGCAGAGAAACAGACACATTGGCACGGTCAGGCACACAGATCTCGTCGTCGCAGACCACCCATCTTGCCTTGCCGCGAATATCGATCGTCTCACCGGCGGTGAGTCCGCCCGGCACGGCAAGGTCCGCAAGAAGGAGAATGGGTTCCTCGTAGCCGTAGGTATTCAGCTCCCCCAACGGCAGCCGGTGCGGTGCCGGAAACGCGAAACCGCCCGCCGCGAATCCCTCGGGCAAATGCCAGGCAACCGACGGCTCTTTGCCGGCGTCACCCGGGTTGGACCAATACGCGTGCCAGGCCGGGGCCGGTTCGAGGTACAGTCCCAGTGTGATGGTCCCGCCGTCTACCGGTACCGTGGCCTGCTCGGCAATCAGCTCAACCGTCGTATAACGGGTCTTCTGCACCGCGGCGAGCGCTCCGGCCCCTGTAACCAGAGCGCATACCAGCGCCAGCCCCGCGAAAACCCGTCGTCTGAGCGATGCTCTCGTTGCCGTGGCGCGCATCGCGTTAGCGTTCCCGTCCGGCTGTGACGGCCGCGATTTCGAACAGTCCCGCAATCGGAAGTGCCAAAACCACGATGCCGATGACCAGTCTTAACATGGCCGTAATCTCCTCATAGGAATCTTGAACAAAAGGTTCGAATATCTGCTTCCTGCTCCGCAAATTTCCGTGTCCTACATTAAGAGACAACCAAAGGGGCGCCCACCCCAGTGATTCACGGAAAAATTCCGGCTGGTGCGACAATGGCGCGCGCCTGGAGAGCCGGGCTGAGGCGTTACCGGCTCGCCGGCGGCGCGCCTGTGAGGAGAAACCTGCCGTCGTCGGTCGCTGCGCCCAGCGCATCAATGCCCGCCGCTCGCCGGGCGTCCGATCCTGCTCGGTCTGGCTGCGGTTGCTGCCCCTACCCCGTTTTGCAGGCGTCACCAGTGCGCGGTGCTTACTGTTGGGAGCGAACACGCCATGGAAGCGGGTGAGATTGACCCTTGGCCCGGGCACCAGGGCCGCCAGCCGGGCAATAAAATCCAGCGGCCCGACAAAATCGCCCGCCCACCGTCATCAAGAACGAATTGCCCAACCACCTGATAATGCTGGATTAATCGCCATGACTACCGGAAAACTGAGCCTGATCGCCACCGGCGCCCTGCTGCTCATCCTGGCCGTCTACGCCGCCAGCGGTGCCTTCTCGCGAGGCGATGAATCCACGGGCGGGGAAAGCGCCTCCCGCCTGTCGCGCCTTTTCCCCGGCGGTGACGGCAGCCTGGAGCAGCGGATGCGGAAACTGGAGGAATCCCTGGAAAAGTCCAACCGGATCCAGAGCCAGCTGCTGGAACTGGTGGACGAATTGCGCCGCGGACTGGAGCGGCACCCGGCAGATCTCTCCCCCGCCGCCACCGCCGGGCTGCGCCCCGGCGACAAGATCATCTCCTACAACGGCGAGCGGGTTTTCCATATGGGCGAACTGCACAACCAGGTCTACCGGGTGGAGCCGGGGAAAACCGTGGCGGTGGAAGTGCAGCGGACGGGTAGTTCCAGCCGAGAAACCATCTACGTACCCAGCGGACCGCTGGGGATTCAGGGCTGAGAGCGCACCCCCTTCTCCTTGGCGTTAGCCACCTTGCGCCGCGAACCGGGCATGTTTTCCTCGTCACCCCCTCTCCCCCAAGGGGGAGAGGGGACTTGCCGGGGTGAGCGGTTACGGTGTTTACAAATGTTTGTGTTTTATAAGAAGCCGTAACTTGTTTTCCTTAACCTTCTATCATTTAAAATTTTCTGAGGTTGTTTCGAATCCTAACAGGGCCCAGTTTTTGTTTTTAATAGCTGTCAGGATTTCTTCGGATCGATCCACTATCATATCAACTTCATATTGATAAAAATGGTCCGCCAAGTCCTTTTCCATAACATCAATGGAGCAATGAACGTTCTCTATACACGCTAAATACCCTAATGCATAGCCATCTACTGGCCCTTTGTAGCCGGAGTTAATCGGGAAATCACCAATTTTAGAAGGCTCAATAAAACTTGTATAGTAACTGTGTATCGATTCAAGAATACCATGCCTTAATATGGGATCATTATTTGATTCATTTAGCGATGAAATTATAAGGGATTCAACTTCTGCTTGATTTGTTGAATCGGGATTTTCAAGCGCCAATGTCAGTGTCGCCAATTGTAGCCCATTGGAAGAGGAGGTGGCTAACCATTCTTGTGTAAGTTCCCAAAGATTCTTTCCCTTAAGTTCCAACAGGAGTTCTTTGCAAGGGTTAAATAGCCTCTTGATGTCAATCAACATGTCGTTGGATATTTGACCAGACTTTTCCAGTTTACGAATATCCTCTTCGGATGACACCGGTACGATTCCACATCTTTCAATTATTTTGGAAATATAATATTGAGAGACCCGATCACCATCTTCGGCGCTATTTATAAACTTGTTATACGCATCTATCGCAGGCACATTGAAAATTGATAAAGACGAAAATGTGTTATCGCTGGAGACATGGTGTTCATTTTTAACTGGAGATCGCCTGATTTTATCAGCTAATTTTTCTTCTGCATTGATAGTTGGATTGATAGTATTTGTCTCAGCTTTATCGATTGGCGGGCTATGATGCTTCGTATCACTTTCTGGCTGAATAAAAATATATGTCCCAATGACAAGAAGGGGCAAAACGACTGTGACTATATAAATTCTATAAGAATAAATGTCTTTCATTTCGAGCTGACCCTTGCAGTAGTTAATGTGTATATTCACTCAATACTGCTAAAGTATACATCGACAATTTTTAGTTTTTTAGGACCTCTTTTAGGTTCTATGTTGGCCCAAGCCCAGTACGGGAGTAAGTTGCCATATTTATCAATTTTATCTTTGGTTGCTCTATAAGCTATATCTATAGAACTCAAGTATCGGAGTTCAGATCGGCAAAAATTCACCGCCAGAACTCCGTCAGTCGTGCTCCAGCTGTAGCGTAAACGCATCCAGCTGGAGGTTTCGAACAAAGAAATCATTTACTCGTTGATCTACGAGATCCATCACTTCTTGCCAAGCACGATAAACTTGTAACCGTCGCCTTCGGAAAAATACAGCCGCTCGCGGTTTTGCTGCAGCCAGGCCGCCCATGCAGCCGCATCCTTGAAAGACTCGTTGGTGTAGCGCAGCAACAGCTCCCGCGCCATCTTTACCCGGTCGCCCTTCTTTAGCATCTCCACGGCGGTGTCCAGCAGCCTGACGTCGCTGTTGGCAATCCCCAGCGCCTTGGCTTCCTCGTCGACGTCCATATCGTCGTCGGCCGGGAACAGGTAGTCCATGTTCTCCGCGAAAAACTTTTCATAGGCCTCGAAGTCCTTGCCAAACTTCGTCCGTATGGTCTGCATGCCCAGGGGCAGGGAGTCAAGAATCGCCTGCCGGGTCACCGGAGATTGCCGGTTGCTCCTGAGCGCCAGCTTCTCCTCCAGGGTCAGAGTCTCCCCGGCCTGCTGCCTGGCCTTTGCACGCTCCGCGATCCGCGCCTGCTTCTGGCGGCTTCTCTCGAGCATTTCCAGGTAACGGGCTGAACCTTCTTCGGAGAGCCTCCACTGCAGCTCTCGCAGTTCCGGCCGCAGCGAAACACTCTTGAGCCGGCGCGTGATCTGCGGGGTGCCGTCGAATGGAGCGATGTAATGCACGGCATTGACAAAGGCCAGCCGGGCGCTCGGTGTCAGGGACGGCGGTGACGCGGCAAAACCCCAGTGCAGGAAATTGGCATGTCGGCCGATCGCCGTGGCCTCCACGCCGCTGCGGTTGACACCGCCGGAGATCCACTCGGCATCGACGCCATTGTCGAAGCTATGACCCGTGGAAACCACACCGGCGGGGAAACCACTGCTCTGCCTGTACCCCTCCGTCTGCACCCGCCACATCGGCAGGGTGGGGCCCAGATCGCGGCCGGTGTGGAAATACTTGTAGTCGCTGGGTGTGTCGATCTCCTCCAACCGCATATCGATCTTGTACGGCCGGTTGAAGATGGGATGATCTAGCTTCATGCCATGGGCGTGGGTATCGAGACGGCCCCAGTTATCGATCTTCAGTTTCCGCCCCTCGCCGATCAGCGCCGAGGCCCGGCCGATCATGACCGTGGCGGCCCGGTACTTTTTATACAGGTATCCGTTGAATATGGGACAGACCTTGCCGGTGGCGTCCGGCGGCGGCATTGTCGGCACCAGCTCCTGCGGAAGCGCGTCAAAAATGGTTACATCATGCTTCGCAGACATTGATTGCTTGTACTGCTGGCCAAAAACCACCTCGACGTTCTCGAAGTGTTCCTTCAGGAAGCTTTCCCATTCCGCGCTCCTGGTCTTCCGTAGCTCGCTGGCACGCTCCGGGTCTGACGTAAACGGATCCACTTCATCGACTGCCGGGGCCTCGTTGGGATCGG
The DNA here is from genome assembly GCF_051659245.1 of Microbulbifer sp. NCBI lineage: Bacteria > Pseudomonadati > Pseudomonadota > Gammaproteobacteria > Cellvibrionales > Microbulbiferaceae > Microbulbifer > Microbulbifer sp. Next base: position 7,341 of record NZ_JBOFOC010000180.1, on the reverse strand, counting down.
GCCCCACATAGAGAATGCGCAGCGGCGATTTTTTCACCGCCTCCGCCGCCTGCGTGCCGCCTGCCAGGGCGAGCAGTGCGCAGCCGAGCAATAAGATGCCGGCGGCGCATGCGGACTTCACCTTGGAAAAACCCATGTTTTCACTCCTCACTGTATTTTCATCCTGTCGTACTGATCGCGGTTCTTCGAGTCAGAAGCTCTTGCGCACCGTGAGGCTGTAGCGCCTCATGCGTGGATCGCCATAACTTGAATAGTTCAAACCATATGCGAGGATGGGCGGCTCCTGGTCGAATACATTCTCCACCTTGAAGTCGAGGGTGGTATTGCCCAGCATTTCCCAGCTGTCCCGCGGTAAGGTGAAGTCATAACGCAGCGAGATATCGTGATAGACCTGGGAGGGAACTTCGGCCGCGCCCTGGAACCTGTGTTGCCCGCAGCCCAACTGCAGGCAATGGGATTCGGTATACTGCGCGTTCCAGCTCAGCGTGAGCTGGGGGCTCGCGACCCAATCCAGCCCCATGTTGCCGGTCAAGCGCACCGGTCCATCCCCTTCGCCCACGTAATTGATCGGCGTCGCATCCGGCTCCAGAGTCAACCTGCGCGTCAATTCCTCCTGCAGAGTGGCCACTACATAGGTACGCAGTGTCCCGTAATTGCCTAGGTTGCGGGTGTAATCGATCTGGATATCGTAGGCCTCCGCCCGGGTGCGGGCGAAATTGTGAAAGCTAGTGTTGAGATAGGTGATCGGCCCCTCCCAGTCATCGGGATCGCCGGGCAGTTTCGGGCCGCGGATCACCCGCCCGGGCAGAAGCTCCTCGAATTGCAGAACCTCGAATTCTGACAAGGAACGGATCTCGTCGGTTTTGTCGATCCGCGTGTAGTCCACCGAAAGGCGCAGGCCGGGCACAAAGCGCGGCGTCAGAATAACGCCGAACGACAAGCTCTCTGACTCCTCCGGCCTGAGATCGGCGTTGCCGCCGGTGACCTGGGTCACGTCGTTATGCTCGGCAATGAATTCACCCAGGAATTCACCCCCTCGCTTCGGGTCCACGCCGCCGAACCCCAAACCTTGAGGAACCACAGATTCGTACGGGCCAACCTGCGAAATATCCGGTGGCAGATAACCCGTGCCGAAGCTGGCTCGCAAGGCCACATCCTCGCTCGGTGCGAAGCGGAACCCGGCCGTCAGGTCAGTGGACCTGGTCGAGTTCTCCGCGTAGGGCAAAGGACCCTCGGGCACCGTCGGTTCGGGGGTTCGCTCGATGATGGCCTCCTGGGCGACGCCGATGGTCGTTTGGCGGTCCATGCGCCCGGACAGCTGGAAGGATAGCTCGCGCGCAAACCGCATGCTGTTGCGCTCACCGATCAGCGGCGCATTGAACTCCAGGTACAGCGAATCCACCTCCAGCTCGCGCTCCGGGCTGTAGTAATAGGTGATGCCGCTGGGGTTATCTTCCGTCTGCCGGAAAACATCCGCGCTTCTAAAGAACGAAGCTTCCATCGTCTCCATGCGCCGTTCCAGTAGCGCAGACAGATTCAGGGCACCACCGGGCAGCTCGTAGAGCGGCCCGGACAGACGCAGCGTCCCGGTCTTGAGTATGGTGTCGTTCGGACCGGAAACCTCTGCGTCCAGAGCCTCGGAACTCAAATAGGGCCCGAAATCGAGCGGTGCCCCTTGCATCACATCGAGCGCTGGACGGTCATCGACAGGTTCGCCGATTTCCAAGCTCACCAGCCCGTCCCGATCGAGAGCGGCATCCGACAGGGTGTCCGTCACGCGGGCGCGACTCCAGTCTAAGTTGGCACTCAACATCCAATCATCGGACAGGCGCATGATGGTTCCCAGCGAGCCCTGCAGGGTCTCGGACAAAGACCGGTATTCACTGGCCACTGCGGGGTCGACGGGGAATGTGACGTTGATGTCCTGCTGGAAGGGATTGTTCGGCGCATCCGAGAGAAGGAGTCTTTCGTTTGGAATAGCCGACACAGCCCCCCGGCTCTCGTTGCGGTACATGGTCATATCCAGATACGCATTGAACCGATCGCTGAACTCGTGCCGCAAAGTGACATTCGCGGAACTGGTTTCCGCCGTGTTCACCAGGCTTCTTTGCAGCCCCTTGAGATCATCCGCCAGCTCCAGGTTGAACTGGCCGGCATTGGCCACCAGCGCATGACCGCCATCGCCTCCGTTATATCCCTCCGGAACGAAGGTGATCGACGATCCCAGCGGCGTGCCGTCGTCGAGCACCAGATCCGGAATGCCACCCGAAAAAGGGTCAAAAGCCGCCTGCACGTTGGGAGTCGCGCCTAGAGGCACCGTGGGGGTGAGAAAAGTATCCTCCACCTCGTTGAAAGGCACATTCCGGTTGCGCAGCGCCCGGCCTTTCCGCGCAAAGTCCCGCTGTCCCACCAGCAGCGGGTTGGTGTTCGCATGACTGGCCGAGAAGGTCACGCTGCTCCTGTCGCCCAAAAAGAAACTGCCACCGAGATCCAACTGCCGCTTGGATCCGCCGCCAGCCTCCGTGCCTTCAAAGCTTGCGGCCACATCGAAGCCCGCATAGTCGCGCTTGCGAATGATATTGATGACCCCGCCGGTGGCGCTGCCTCCGTAGATGCCGCTGGCCGAGGATGGCAGCACTTCGATGCGCTCGATCGAGGCCATGGGGATACCGTTGATGTCAGGCTGGCCAGTCTGCCCTTCCCCCAGAGACACAGTGGGCATGCGCCTGCCGTCCACCAGAATCAGCGTCTGTTTCGAGCCCAGGCCGCGGAGATCGAATGTGGAGCGGGTATTGCCTCCCTCTCCATCAAGCCCACGGCTATCTCTGACGAGCTGACTCTGTGAAAGCCTTTGCTTGTTCATCGGCAGACGGGTGCGCAGAAAGTCCTCCAGGCTGCTCGCCGCTGATCTGTCCAGCGCCTCTTTGTCGAACACGACATAGGGTTGGATGTCGTCCTCGGTGCGCTGAATATCGACGTTGAGGCTCGTCGAGCCGTAGACCACGATCTCGGGGATGGATGGGATCTCGTCCTCGAGCATGGCGCCGTATCCTTCATCGGGTCCCCCGGTTGCGGAAGCCGGCATCTCCGAGATGCGCGGCGAGGGCTTGCGCACTACGATGACGTCGCCCGCCGTTAACTCGAATTCGAGAGGGGTGCCTTCGAGAATCTTCTGCAGCGCATCACTTGGCGAATAGTTGCCGCTGAGCTGCGGAGCTTCCATCTGCCGCACCTCGCTCTCGGAGAAGATGACCTGCATGTCGGATTGCGCCGCGAACTCCTTGAGGGCGGAGGAAAGGGATTGAGATGCGATCTGGTACGAACGCGGGGCCGGCTCAGCGGCAACGGCGGGGATGGCCGCGGTGCCGACGAACAGGGCGCAGGCGACGGCGAGTGGCTTTAAAGGTTTGGATACTAAAGGTAAAGGTTTAGACATTTTTATTATCCTTCAGAGATTATTATTATGATGTCTACATCTTAAAGACACACGAGATGCCGCTCACCCCTATGATCTTCGATGTGGCTCGATCGAAACCGCGGATTGTTCGAGCCCAAAAAAGCATCTCTCGGCGAGCGGCTGGTGCTCTTTCAACTACAGGTTGAAAGAGCACCAGGTCCGTGACGCGCAAGCGCCACGACGGTCAGCCCTGGCACTTGACGAGGTGAGCCCCGAACGCTTCGGCGTCCGCAAAGCCGACCAACTGGCATTCTTCAAGCTCCAGTCCCTGCGCGTCGTAGAAAACCATCACCGGCAGACCCGCAACTGCAAAACGCTCCAGCAAAGTCTCATCTGCGTCGTCGATCTCGCTGATGTCGACCCTCAACAGCGCGTAGTCTTCGAGCGCCTTGCGCACCCCCGGATCCGCGAAGGTTTCCCGCTCCATCTGGTGGCAGGGCCCGCACCAATCGGCATAGAAATCCAGCATGACGCGACGACCCGCCTTTTGTGCCGCGGCGACCGCTGCATCGAGCTCGGCTGCGGTTGCGATCGGCTGGAAGGGTTGCAGTTCACCCTCCGGTGTTTCCATGGAACCCGCGGCCAGCACCCCGCATGCATGCAGGGCGGCCAGCAGGAGCAGGCAGGTTCGATACGGCACTTTCATGAAGAAGTCACCTCTCATGGTTTCACGCCGGCCTTGACCAGCACGATCTTCTCCGGGTCGATGTACTTGCGGATGGCGGCATTCACCTGATCCACGTCCAGCGCGGCGATGGCGCGTGGATACTCGTCCAGCCAGGAGAGCGGCCTTCCGCGTTCCAAGACCTGCATAATCGCGGCTGCAACGCCGCCAGTGCCGTCGAACCCGATGCGATATTCGCCAATCATGGCGGTCTTGCGCATCTCCAGCTCTTCTGCGCTCACGCCTTTCTTCCACCACCGCTCGAGCTCGCGCCGCGTGATCGCGATGCCTTTGTCGAGCAGCTCGGGGGCGAAACTGGCGGAGATGCCCCAGCTCCCGTCGACGTATCTGTCCCCGGACGTGAAGCTCCGAATGCCGTAAGTCAGCCCCTCCTTGTCCCGCACCGTGGACATAAGGCGGCCCGTAAAGCCGGAGCCGAGGATCTCGTTGGCGACGGACAAGGCCAATGCATCCTTATCATTGCTGCGCAGACCGGTCCGCAGGCCCCAGGCGACTTGCACGCTGGAAACATCCGGCATCGGGATGGATTGGATCGCTGCCGCTTTGACGCGGGCCCGCGGCGCCTCACGGACGTAATCCACGCCTCCGCTCCAGCCGGCGAACTCGTCTCCCAGGAGCTTTTCGAGGTGCGCCCTGTCCAGATCCCCCGCGAACACCATCTTCATAGCCGCGGGGCCGTAGTATTTTCGATGAAAGGCTTTGACGTCCTCCAGCGTCAGCTTCTGGAGATCCGCCTGCAACTCGCGGATACTCGGCTCCCGATTGGGATGTCCCTCGGGATAGAGCAGGCGCGACATCGCCCCGCTCGCTCGCATACCGGGATTGCTCTCCAGGTTGCTGAGCATCCCCTCCCCGGCTTTTTTTACCCGCTCGAATTTCTCCGGTAAAAATGCCGGCGAACGCAAAGCCTGGGCGAAGAGCTGGATCACGCGCGGTAGATCCTCCGTGCGCGACCGCAGGGAGAAGTACAGCGCATGTCGATCGGTCCAAAACTGGATCCCGGCGCTTTTCCTTACCAGCTCTTTGCGAAACTCGTCTTCCGTGTCGAAAGTCGTGCCCGCCGTGAGCAGGTCCGACGTCACCCCGGCGACCGCCAGATTGCCGGCCCGCTCGGCAAGTAGATCGCCCGCCGGCAATGAGCCCATGACCGTGACGACATTCTTGACCTGCATGGGATAGGCATAGACCTCGATCCCATTCACCTCCATCTCCACGATCCGTTCGGCCATGCCCGCCCAGGCCCCGGGCGCCACGAGGATCAGAACCATCCAGAGTATCGAGTTGAAACGCTTCATTTTAGGACTCCGCTTCATTTTTGGACTCCAGCGGCACGAACAGACCTGTCGTGCTCTGATCTTCGACGAGATACTTCTTCGCGACGCGCTGCACGTCCTCGGGGGTGACCTTCTCAATGTCCTCCCCAAACGTGAACGCCCGTGTCCAGTCACCGATGGCGGCCCAGGAGACCAGACCACCCACGACCCCCATAGTGCCGTCGCGCTTGAACGCCCGACTGGCACGCTCGCTTTCGACCACGGTCATCACTTCCTCGGCCGTGACGCCCTCACGCTGAATGCGTTCGATCACGGCACCTATACCTTCTTCGAGCTGCTCGTGCTTCACTCCAGGTGCCAGGTCCGCACCCACGATGAAGGAACCCGGATCTCGCTGGAAGTTGACGTAGGCACCCGCCGAGGTGGCCAGGGATCCGTCGACCAGAGCCTTCTTCATTCCATGGGTCTCGCCCGAAGTGAGAATCCAGCTCAGCACATTCAGTGCCGGCATGTCCGTGTGCAGGCCATTCGGCACCTTGTAGAGCGTCATCACCTGGCCCACACCGCCCTCGCGCTTCGTCACCACGCGGCGGGGCCCGGTCTGCGGGGGTTCCCGGGTGTAGGGCTGGGGAATATCGTGGGATGGTGTGCCGAGCTCGCCGAAATGTTCCCTGAGCTGAGCGAGCACGGCGCGAGGCTCGAAATCTCCCACCAGGCTCACGACCGCATTCTTCGGCCAGTAATAGGTGTCATAAAATTCACGCAGCTTGCCGATCGATACGTTCTCGATGTCGCTGCGCCAGCCAATCACCGGGTGGTGATAGCCCTGGGCGAGAAACGCCGTGGCGAAGACCTGCTTGTTCAGCTGACCCTGGGGACTGTTCTCGCCTCGCTCGAACTCATTGCGCACCACGGTCATCTCGGCCTGCAGATCGGCCTCGCGCAACAACAGATTGCGCATGCGGTCGGCCTCGATCCGCATGTATTCCTCCAGATACTCGGGGGCCAGTATTGCGTAGTACACGGTGAGGTCTTGTGCGGTCATGGCGTTGAACATGGCGCCATGTCGTTCCAGGTAGTCGCTGATCCCATTGCCCTGCTGGCTATCGAATCGCTTGGACCCTTTGAACATCAGATGCTCGAACAGGTGAGCAGCCCCCGTGGTGCCGACACCCTCGTTCCGGGAGCCGACGAGATAGGTCACCTGCATGTTGACGACCGGCGTGGAGCGATCGGGGCTCAGCAGGACGGTCAAGCCGTTGCTGTCCAGCCGGTATTCGTCAACGCCTTCCAGGGATTTGATCCAGGTGTAGCCGGGCGCTGGAGCCCTATCCTCCGAGTCCGCGATCGCGGCAACAGGACCCAGGCCCAATGCGGCCGCTGCGAGCAGCGCACACAAATGCCTGGTTGTCCTCCAAGTCGGAAACAATCTCATATTACCTTCCGGATTATTGTTGTTGAATGACTCAATGAACGAGCTCACTGGCTGGTGCCGCCAAGTGGTCTCTGCCGATGGCGCTGTCGTATTTGCGTGCTTCCTGCTCCGCAAATTCCCGTGCCTTACATTAAAAGACAACCGAAGGGACGCTCACCCCAGTGATTCACGAAAAAAAATTCCAGCCGGCGCGACAATGGCGCTGGAGGGCTGAGGCGCTACCGGCTCGCCGGCGGCGCGTCGGTGAGGAGGAACCTGCCGTCGTCGGTGCGATCGACGTGCAAGTCAACGAGGGCCTGCAAGCCCTCGACGAACAAGTCGTTCCTGCCGGCCTCAAAGACGCCACTGATACGGGCGTTCTGGAGGCGCGGCGCGTCGAGCACGACCTGATCGCGGGAATAGCGATTCGCTTCGGCGATGGCATCGCTGAGGGGGGTGTCGGCGAAATCGAGCTTGCGCTCGTGCCAGGCCGTGGCGCGCGGCAGATCTG
>NZ_JBOFOC010000179.1:0-5740 GCF_051659245.1 Microbulbifer sp. | reverse complement strand
AGAGCCTGTTTAGAATCTCGCGAAGAACTCTCCAGGTCGGGAGGGGTGCCTCTTTTCGGGACCGTATGAGGCAGGGATGCCGATTACGAGCGTACAGGGACGTATTTAAGGGGGGCGCCCTGCCCGTGTCCCGGAAAGAGGTATCTCTCCCGACCCCGCGCTGGACGTGCAGCACCATAGATCGCAAACAGGCTCTTACAGGGGTGCGGTCATTCCAGGCGCTTCGATAGTTGCTACTGCAACCAATAACCGTTTGATTTTGCAGGTTTTTTGTAACGATAATAGCGGCCGCCAAAGCAGATCTAGGGGGAAAAAGTGCAGGAGACATTACTGCAACAGGGGCTGGACATTACGCTGTTCGGCATGGGGATTGTTTTTACTTTCCTGCTTTTGCTGGTGATCGGCACCGGCATTATGTCCCGCATCATCACCCGCTATTTCCCCGAGGCGGAGCCGGCGGTTCCCGTCGCCGGCGGCCAGGCTGCCGGCGATGCGCACCTGCGTGCGGTGATCCAGGCGGCAATCGAACAACACCGAAAGAATAAAAGACGCTAACCGTTCGCCGAACAACTTCAATCAATTGCCGAGAGAGACGACCCATGACTGAGGTTAAAAAGCCATTGGGAATCACCGACGTGGTTCTGCGCGATGCGCACCAGTCACTGTTTGCCACCCGTATGCGGCTGGACGATATGCTGCCCATCGCTTCGAGCCTCGACAAAGTTGGTTTCTGGTCACTGGAGTCCTGGGGCGGTGCCACTTTCGATGCCTGTATCCGCTATCTGGGCGAAGATCCGTGGGAACGCATCCGCGAGCTGAAAAAAGCCATGCCCAACACGCCGCAACAAATGCTGTTCCGCGGCCAGAATATTCTCGGCTACCGCCACTACGCCGATGACGTGGTGGAGAAATTCGTCGAGCGCGCGGCGGAGAATGGTGTGGACGTTTTTCGTGTGTTCGATGCCATGAACGATATGCGCAACCTGCAGACCGCTTTGCGCGCGGTAAAGCGGGTGGGCAAACACGCCCAGGGCACTATTTCCTATACCGTCAGCCCGGTGCATACCCTGGATTTGTGGGTGGACCTTGGCCGGCAGATCGAGGACATGGGCGCGGATTCAATTTGCATCAAGGATATGGCCGGCCTGCTGCGTCCCTACGAGGGCTACGAGCTGGTGAAGCGCCTGAAGGCTGCGGTGGACATTCCCATTCATATGCAGTGCCACGCCACCACCGGCCTCTCCACCGCTACCGCATTGAAATGCGTCGAGGCGGGAATCGACAATGTGGACACGGCGATTTCCTCCATGTCCATGACCTACGGCCACAGTCCCACCGAGGCTCTCGTGGCCATCCTGCAGGGCACAGATCGCGACACCGGGCTGGATATCGAGCTGCTGGAAGAGATCGCGGCCTACTTCCGCGAGGTGCGCAAGAAATACGCCAAGTTCGAGGGTTCCCTGCGCGGCGTGGACTCGCGCATCCTGGTGGCCCAGGTGCCCGGCGGTATGCTCACCAATATGGAAAACCAGCTGCGGGAGCAGGGTGCCGGGGACAAGCTGGACCAAGTGCTGGAGGAAATTCCCCGGGTACGCGAGGACCTGGGTTTCCTTCCCCTGGTCACCCCGACTTCCCAGATCGTCGGCACCCAGGCGGTGCTGAACGTGCTCACCGGCGAGCGCTACAAGTCCATTTCCAAGGAGACCGCGGCGGTACTCAAGGGCGAGTACGGCGCGACCCCGGCCGCGATGAACAAAGAGCTGCAGGCAAAGGTGCTGGACGGCGCCGAGCCGATCAGCTGCCGCCCGGCGGACCTGTTGGAGCCGGAGCTGGAAAAGCTCACCGCCGAGCTGCGCCAGAAGGCCAATGACGAGAGCGTTCCGCTGACCGAAGGAGAGGGAGAGATAGACGATGTGCTCACCTATGCGCTCTTCCCGCAGATCGGCCTCAAGTTCCTGAAGAACCGCGGCAATCCCGACGCCTTCGAACCGGTGCCCACCGGCAGCGAGGGCAGTGCGGTCACCAACGAAAACGGCGAAGAGGTGTACACGGTCACCGTTGAAGGCAAGAGCTACACGGTAACCGTGGCCGACGGCGGGGATGTCACCGGTATGGTGCCGGTCTCCGGCGGAGCCTCCGCCGGGAGCGCGGCGGCCCCGGCTGCCGGCGGAGGCAAGCCGGTGGCGGCGCCGCTGGCGGGCAATATCTTCAAGGTGCTGGTGAACCCGGGCGAACAGGTGACGGAGGGCCAAACCATTATCGTGCTGGAAGCCATGAAGATGGAGACCGCGGTCAGCGCGCCGGCGTCGGGTAGCGTCACTGAGGTGGCGGTGAAAGAGGGCGATTCCGTGGCGGTGGGCGACACCCTGCTGTCCATCGCGTAACCCGGGTTAGGAGTCGCTTGTGGAAAACCTTATCAATCTCTGGCAATCCTCCGGCGCCTACCAGATGGCGCCGGGCCAGTTTGTGATGATCGTGGTAGGCCTGCTGCTGCTGTTCCTGGCCATCAACAAAAAGTTCGAGCCGCTGCTGCTGGTGCCCATCGGCTTCGGCGGCATCCTGGCGAATATTCCCGGCGCTGACCTGTCCCTCTCCGCCGCGGAGGCGGCGCTGGCGGGTGGCGATCCCCGTGTATTGCTGCAGATGGCACAACTGTTGGGTGTGGAGCAACTGGAATCCGCCTATGCGTTCAAATCGGCCCTGAAGGAGGCCCTGGGCAATGCGCCGGCGGCGCTGCAATTGGGGGCCGAGCAGGTGGCGCTGGATGCGGGCTACAGCGACGGTATGCTGTATAACTTCTACTCTGTGGCCATCGCCTCGGGGGCGGCGCCGCTGGTGATCTTTATGGGCGTGGGCGCGATGACCGACTTCGGCCCGCTGCTCGCCAACCCGCGCACCCTGTTCCTGGGGGCGGCGGCGCAGGTCGGCATTTTCGCCACGGTGCTCGGCGCGGTCGGCCTGTCGGTGGCGGGCATTATGGATTTCTCCATCGCCGACGCCGCCGCCATCGGTATTATCGGCGGCGCCGACGGCCCCACCGCCATCTATGTATCCAGCCTGCTGGCCCCGGATCTGCTCGGCGCCATTGCGGTGGCCGCCTATTCCTATATGGCGCTGGTGCCCCTGATCCAGCCGCCGATCATGCGCGCGCTGACCACGCCGGAGGAGCGCAAAATCGAGATGGTGCAGCTGCGCCATGTGAGCAAGCGGGAGAAGATCACTTTCCCGCTGCTGCTGCTGATCCTCGTGGCGCTGTTCCTGCCGGACGCGGCGCCGCTGCTGGGGATGTTCTGCTTCGGCAACCTGATGCGCGAATGCGGTGTGGTGTCGCGCCTGTCCGATACCGCGCAGAACGCCCTGATCAATATCACCACCATTTTCCTGGGGCTGTCTGTGGGGTCGAAGCTGGCGGCGGACAAGTTCCTCGATCCGAAAACCCTCGGTATCCTCGCCCTGGGTATTGTCGCTTTCTCCATCGGCACTGCCGCCGGTATTTTGATGGCGAAATTGTTGAATCTGTTCAGCAAGCACAAGGTGAACCCGCTGATCGGTTCCGCCGGTGTGTCCGCGGTGCCCATGGCGGCGCGGGTATCCAACAAGCTGGGGCTGGAAGCCAACCCGCACAACTTCCTGTTGATGCACGCCATGGGCCCCAACGTGGCCGGGGTGATCGGCTCGGCGGTGGCCGCCGGGGTGATGATCACCCTGGTTCGCGCAATGACCGGCTGACGCCGGGAGCGCCGAGCCCCAGCTCGGCTTGCGGGCCGAAAGACCCGCCGTAGCCCTCGGTCTTTAAGTGATTATGTGGCGGCCCTGCTGCCGGAGGCTTTTTGCGGGACACGGGCTAGGCGCCCCCCCCTCCTTAAATCCATCCCTGGAGGTTGTCCGCGAGGTCCCTCTCGCAGACAAAACGGCAGGACTGCCGTTTTGGACGCCGAAGGCGCCCGAAGGGCGAGGACCAGGGATGGTCCGAGTCACAGTCCCGCAAAAAGCCTCCGGCATCGGGACCTTCGCATCGCGCTCCGGTTTCCCCCTTTTGCCATCGAAATCTGTGCCTGACCAGATGGTCGATCCCGTATCAGGGAGCGGCTCAAGCCGTGGTATCATGGGCGCGTTTTTAGTTTTGGCTCGGGCGCAATGGGGCGCCCAAAGGAGAGATTATGTCCTGGTTGGGCGCGGGAATCGGGGCCGGTATCGGTTTGATGTTCGGCGGTCCTATCGGTGCGGCGCTGGGTGCCTGGGTCGGCAGTTCTTTCGGCTCCGGCCTGCAGCGCGCCGCCGGTGGCGCGGGCTCCCTGAACCGGGAGGGGACGCAGGCCGTCTTTATCGTCACCCTGTTTTCCATGCTGGCGAAGATCGCCAAGGCGGATGGCCAGGTGTCCAAGGCGGAAATTCGCCTGGTCGACGATTTTATTCAGAACAACCTGCGCCTGAGCGCGGAGGACCGCAAGCACGCCATCCAGATTTTCCAGAACGCGAAGAGCGACGCCTACAGCATCTACGATTACGCCGAGCAGTACCGGCAGCTGGTGCGCAACCAGGCGATGCGGGAAATGGTGTACCGCCTGCTGTTCGCCGTGGCCTATGCGGATGGTGAGCTGCACGCGGCGGAAGAGGAGATTCTGCGGCGTATTCCCTCCCACCTGGGATTGCACGAGTCCATCTTCAACGCCATGCACGGGGAATTCGGCCGGAGTGCGCAATATTCGACGGCCTCACTGCAGCAGCACTACGACATCCTGGAGTGCCGACCGGATGCCAGCGATCGGGAGTTGAAACTGGCCTACCGGCGCAAGGCGGCGGAATTCCATCCAGACAAAATCGCCGCCAAGGGATTGCCCGAAGAGTTTATGCGCTACGCGGAAGACCAGATGAAAAGTGTCACCGTGGCTTACGACACCATTGTCGCCGCGCGCAAGCGGGAAATGGCGCAAGTGGAATAATAAGCTCAAGTTTCGGATTTCAGTTCCGGGAGCCGGGACGGGGTGCGCCTTTCTGGGACACGGGCTAGGCGCCCCCCCTAAATACGTCCCTGTAGGCTTGTCCGCGAGGCCCCTCTCGCAGACAAAACGGCAGGACAGCCGTTTTGGACGCCAAAGGCGCCCGAAGGGCGAGGGCCATGGATGGCCCGAGTCACAGTCCCAGAAAGGCGCACCCCGCCCCGGCTTTTGCTATCGGCAGGCGCCTAGAACTCCGAAACTTGAGGTGAGTAATAAAGAGGTAAGACATGAGCCTGGCAAAGCAGATTGAAGAGAAACTGAGCGCGGCCTTTGCGCCACAGCATATCGAAGTGCAGTGCGAGAGCCATCTGCACAATGTGCCCGCGGGTGCGGAGATGCACTTTCGCGTGGTGCTGGTGAGCGACGCCTTTACCTCGCTGCGCAAGGTACAGCGGCACCAGCGGGTTTACACTGTGCTGGCGGATGAAATGGCGGGGCCGGTACACGCGCTGGCGCTGCATACTTTCAGTCCGGAGGAATGGACCGGGCAGGCGCCGCAGAGCCCGGAGTGCCTGGGGGGCGAAAAAAAACAGAGCTAGCCGGCGCTCCCGTTGTCGCACCTTTCCTTTGAAAAGAATATTTTCCGGGCAAAAGGCGGGCGTTTTGGCGCTCGCTTCTTTATTTCCCATCTTGTTTCGCGCCTGCCGAGGCGTTGAACTCCTCTTCTCCCGCTAAATTAAGTGCCAAAAGTAACTGTTCACCCCTGTAGGAGCGGCGGGGCGGCCATCCGACATGCCCGC
>NZ_JBOFOC010000178.1:0-1375 GCF_051659245.1 Microbulbifer sp. | reverse complement strand
GTTAGCTCAGCTTCCTGCTCTTTCGTTAATACTATCGCTGGGGCAACTCGCATTTCCTCGCTCCAATGTCGCCTCGAGTAAAAACCGTTGGAGCGGGTCGTTCCACATAAGTTCCATCAAGAACCAAACGCTACACTAGTGGCCTTCGCCTGACAGATTTTTTCTCCTGCAAAATCTGCATTTCTGCTGGGCGGCATTCTGCCATCCATGGCAGCCACAGCGGCTCCTACAAGGACAGCACCCTGTAGGAGCGGGCCATGCCCGCGATCGAGCCCTCGGCTGGCGGCAGGTCCGATCGCGGCCATGGGCCGCTCCTACAAAGGCCCTGTAGCCTGGTTGCAGGCGAAAGTGAGTGGTGGGTGTATCTCGGCGAATCGGTTCGTCGATGGCAAATGGCGCGCGCAGCGCACCCTACGAACTCAGGACTCGGCAAGAATAACCAATCTCTGATGCGAAGCCGCTAGTGGCGGTGGTGGTAATGCTCAACACCTGTTTCAGTCGGAACACTGTGGTGCCCGTGCCCACCCCAAATCGTCCAGAGGCCGAACAGCAGGATCAAACCCGCAAACAACAACCGCACCGCGGGGCGCTGCACAAAACCGCGCACCTTCGCAGCGGCGGCGCCGGTGGCCAGCATCGCCGGCACTGTGCCCAGGCCGAAGGCCAGCATTGCCAGTGCCGCGCGCAGGCTGCCGCCCTGGGCCAGGGCGAAGGTGAGCGCGCTGTATACCAGTCCGCAGGGCAACCAGCCCCAGAGAGATCCCAAGGCCACCGCACTGCCCGCGCTGCGCACCGGCAGCAGCTTCGCGGACAGCGGCTGCAGGTAGCGCCACAGATAGGCCCCGCCCCGCTCCAGCCACACCAGGCCCCGCCAGATTCCGGCGATATACAGCGCCATCGCCACCAGCATCAATCCGGCCACCAGGCGCAACGGCCCCAATGCCGGCAGGATCGCGGCGCCCAGGGCGCCGGCCAGCGCACCCATCAGCGCATAACTGCCCAGGCGCCCGGCGGAATAGCCGATCAACTGGCCCCAGGCCGGCCTCCGCCCCGGCACCGCCATGCCCAGCGCGCCGGCAATTCCGCCGCACATGCCGATACAGTGGCTGCTGCCGAGAAAACCGATCGCCAGCGCCGCGGCGAGAAACCCCCAGCCTTCCACTACTCCTCCCCGCGCTCGTCGTCGGGCAGGTCGTCGTCGAAGAGAATGCGCCGGCCCTCAGTCTCCAGGTCGTCGTACTGACCGCTGTTGACCGCCCAGAAAAACAGCTTGACCGCAGTGCCGATAAAAATAATGGCGATGGGAATCAGGATATACAGGCTGTCCATTTTCAACTACCGCTAATGAAACTCCCCTCCCCCGATTGCGGGGGAG
>NZ_JBOFOC010000177.1:0-2128 GCF_051659245.1 Microbulbifer sp. | reverse complement strand
GGGCCATGCCCGCGATCGGTGGTTGAATCTCAGACCGATCGCGGGCATGGCCCGCTCCTACAGGTTCAACTATTCCAGCCTCTCCACGGCGGTCACCACCGAGAAGCGGGTCAGTTCGCGCAGGATTTCGTCCAGGCTGAGCAGTTGCCAGCAGGCCTGCGCCCCCGCCCGGTTCCACTCGCCGCGCAGTATTTTCCTGGCCATCGCCGCCGCCGGCGCCGCAGGGATCCAGGGTCCGTCACCGTTCAGGCCGAGGGCCTGCCAGCGGTAACCCAACGGCTGGCCGTTCCGGTCTGTGCCGCCCAGGTGGATCAGCATACCGCCGTGGCCACTGCCGCCGGGCCAGTGCGCGGCGAGCCGGTAGCCGAGTTTCGACAGTTGCAGTTTGTTGAACGGCAGCGGTTGCCGGGCCAACTGCGCGCACAGGACCAGGCCCAACTGCAGGGCGCGCGGCTCTACGCCGGTGGCGAAGCGGGCATTTTTCAGGCCGGGCAGGGCGCGGGGCCAGAGTTCCAGGTCCGGTACGTCGAAGTCGCACAGCCAGCGTTCGCCCACCGGGTGGGCCAGCCTGAGCCGGCGCAGGTGATTGCCGGCGTAGGTCTCGCGCCACTGGCCCTCCTGTAGTTGGGGAAAGCTGTCGCCCAGGGACTCGAAACCGGCGCGCACCGTGGCCAGCCCGCGCTCGATACGGTGTGCGGGGGCGATGCTGATATCCACTGACTCCAGTTCGGCGAATTTGTCCCGCAATTCCCTCAGCACCGCCGAGCTGAGCGCCGGCAGGCTACTGGCGCCGGAGACCAGAGGCACGCCCGCAGCCTCGGCGGCGGGGGAGAGGCGCTGGAAATCGCATACGAAGCGGCGCCCGTCGGCGATATCGATATAGGGAGTGTGGGCTTCGATACAGGCCCGGGCCACGCGGTAGTCCTGGTGCTGGAAGGGGCCGGCGCAGTGAATCAACAGGTCCAGGTGCAGGGCCTTGAGCTGTGCGGCGAGGTTGACCGCGTCGCGCTCCAGGCGCAGGCCCTCGGCGAAATTGGGGAGCTGGGAGGCGCAGAGTTCTGCCTTGAACTTGTCGTGCCCGGCGATGATCAGTTGCAGTTCGCTGTCGCTGTCGCTGCCGAGCAACCGGGCGATACGGGAGCCGAAGGTGCCGTAGCCGCCGAGGATCAGTACGCGTTTTTTCAGGTTCTTCACGTCAGCGGTTCTCTGATCCGTTATTTCTCCAGGGTGGGTCTCCGGCCCGATGCCTGGCTGGGCTCGGCGGTGATTCGCTCCATCCCTGGTGCTCGTCCGCGTCGCGGGCGGCTGCGGTGTCCTAATCGGCAATCATGCTATGGGCCAGTGGATCAGTTCAAGCGAATCGCCGTCCGCCTTCACGCACCAACCCAGGTCTCCCCAGTCGCCGAGCACGATGCGCTCGGCGGATTCGCCGTCCACGGTGATCGCGTGGCGCGCGGGCCTGTGGGTGTGGCCGTGAATCAGGGTGTGCACGCCCTGTTCGCGCATTACCTTCTCCACTTCCTCCGGGGTCACGTCCATGATGTCTTCCGCCTTGCGGCTGTTCATGGACTTGGATACCGCGCGCAGCTGCGCGGCGATAGCGCGCCGCTCCTCGAGGGGCTTGGCCAGCAGCTCCCGCTGCCAGTTGGGATCGCGGGCCTGCTGGCGGAAGGTCATATATTCGTTGTCGCGGGTGCAGAGGCTGTCGCCGTGCATGAGCAGGACTCTCTGCCCGGCCAGGGTGACTGTGGTGGGGTCCGGCAACAGGATGGCGCCGGCGCGGTGGGCGAAGTCCTCGCCGATCAGGAAATCCCGGTTGCCGTGCATCAGGTACAGCTCGGCGCCGGTGCCGCTGTAGGCGCTCAGTTCGGCGGCCACTTCCGCGGCCAGCGGGGCGTCGTCGTCATCGCCGATCCACACCTCGAAAAAGTCGCCGAGGATATACAGGGCCCCGGCACCGGCGGCGGGGCCGCGCAGGAAGTCGAAGAAGGCCCGGGTTACCTGTGGGCGGCTCTCGTCCAGGTGCAGGTCGGAGATCAGGTAGCTGGTCACAATGCTTGCTTCCCTCGCATTCCTCTTCCCTGTAGGAGCGGGCCCAGGCCGCGATCGGCCTCGCTACGGAGCGGGA
>NZ_JBOFOC010000176.1:0-54933 GCF_051659245.1 Microbulbifer sp. | reverse complement strand
CTCGGCCTCACCGGCACCGACAACCAGCTGAGCGCCGGCTCCATTCTCTTCAGTAATATCCAGAATGCAGTGGCCTCGGCCCTGGCGGGGAGCACCGGCGGGGACCTGTTTACCATCACCGCAGACAACGCCCTCAATGCAGCGGCTATCAGTTTTACCGGCCTGAGCAGCGTCAATGCCGATGCGGGCAGTGACACAGTGGTGGCGTTGGGGCCGGTTGCCCTGACAGGCAACAGCATGGAAGCAAATAGCAGCGGTATCAATTTCTCAGCTATCGAATTCGTCACCGGAAATAGCCTGGAGGGTTCGGACGGCGCGGATGCGTTTATCATCACCGGTGTCAACGCGGTAACGGCGAATGATATTTTCTTTAATGGCATCAGCAATGTCGATGCCGGGTTGGGCAGTGATAGCGTCACCGGTGCCGATGGCGCCGACTGGACTTTAACCGGTACTAGTAATCAGGCAGAGAACAGCGGCATTACCTTCTCCAATGCGGATGCGCTGGTCGCAGTTAATGCCGGACTGATAGGCACTGCTGGCAACGACAATTTTACACTGCAGGCCAGCGGTGATGTCGATATCAACAGCATGACCTTTACCGGCCTGGATACCGTGGATGGCCTGAGCGGTATCAACACCCTGGATGCCAGCGCCTATGTCGCCGGCCTGTCCCTGACCGATACTGACAACCAGCTGAGTACCGGGTCTGTAATCTTCGGCAATATCCAGGATGCGATAACTACGACGCTGGCGGGCAGTGCCGGTGCGGATCTTTTCACCATCACCGCCGATAACGCCCTCAGTGCTTCAGGTATCGGCTTCACCGGTTTAAGCAGCGTCAATGCCGCTGCCGGTAGTGATACGGTGACAGCCCTGGGACTGGTCAGCCTGACCGGTAACAGCGGTGAAGCGCTAACCAGTGGTATCAGCTTCTCGGGTATAGAGTCGGTAAGTGGTGGCAGCCTTGAGGGTTCGGATAATGCCGATACTTTCGTTGTCACCGGCACCAATGCGCTGACGGGTAATGATATCGCCTTTAGTGGTATCAGCAGCGTCGATACCAAATTGGGTGACGACACAGTGGTTGCTCAAACGCTGGTCAGCCTGACCGGCAACAGCGGCGAGGCGCTGACCAGTGGTATCAGCTTCTCGGGCATAGAGTCGGTAAGTGGTGACAGCCTTGAAGGTTCGGACAATGCCGATACCTTCGTGATTACCGGCACCAATGCGCTAACGGCCAATGATATTGCCTTCGATGGTATCAGCAGTGTGGATGCCAAACTGGGTAGCGATAGCGTTACTGATGACACGAACTCCAATTGGACACTGACGAGTCTCAACAATGAGGCAATAAACAGTGGTATCACCTTCACCAATGTGGAGACATTATCCGCGATCAGTGGAGGGTTGATCGGAACCAGCGCTGATGAAAGCTTTGTGCTGCAAGCTAGTGGTGATGTGGATGTCAACGGCATGACCTTCAGTGGGTTGAGCGCCGTGAACGGCATGGGGGGTATCAACTCCCTGGATGCCAGCACCTACGTGGCGGGCTTGACTCTGACCGGTGATGACAATCAGCTGAGCGCCGGCTCGATGGTTTTCAGCAATATCCAGAATGCGGTAACGGCGGCGCTGGCTGGCAGCACAGGTGCGGATCTATTTACTATTACCGGCGCTAATGCCCTCAATGCTGTAGGTATAAGTTTTACCGGCTTGAACAGTGTCGATGCCGATATAGGCAGCGATACCGTGGCGGCACAGGGAATCGTATCTCTCACCGGCGTCAGCGGCGAAGCGCAAACCAGCGGTATCTCCTTTGTGGGTATTGAGTCTGTCAGCGGTGACAGACTGGAAGGTTCGGATAACGCGGATTCTTTTGCGGTCATCGGCACCAATGCACTGACGGCCAATGATATCGCCTTCAGTGGTATCAATAGTGTCGATGCCAAATTGGGCAGCGATAGCGTAACCGGCTTGGACGGTGCCGACTGGACTCTGACGGGTGCCGCTAGTGAAGTGGTAAACAGTGGAATTACTTTCTCCAATATCGAGGTATTGTCCGCGGTAAATGGAGGGCTGATCGGTACCGCTGCTGATGAAAACTTCGTGCTGCAAGCATCTGGCAATGTCTCTATCGATGGCATGATCTTCGGTGGCCTGGATTCTGTGGACGCTCTGGGCGGCACCAACACCCTGGATGCCAGCGCCTATGCAGCGGGTCTGGCCCTGACCGGCAATGACAACCAGCTGAGCGCCAACGCCATATCCTTCAGCAATATCCAGGATGCAGTCGCCTCGACGCTGGCGGGCACTACCGGCGCAGACCTGTTCACCATTACTGCAGACAACGCCCTCAATGCGGCGGCTATCAGTTTTACCGGCCTGAGCAGCGTCAATGCCGATGCGGGCAGTGATACAGTGGTGGCGTTGGGGCCGGTGGCCCTGACAGGCAGCAGCAAGGAAGCGATCACCAGCGGTATCAATTTCTCAGCTATCGAATCCGTCACCGGAGGTAGCCTGGAGGGCTCGGACAGCGCAGATACCTTTACCATCACCGGCGCCAATGCGGTAATGGCTAATGATATTTCCTTTAATGACATCAGCAATGTCGATGCCGGGTTGGGCAATAACAGCGTGATCGGTTTGGATGGCGCAGACTGGACATTGACCGGAACTAGTAATCAGGCAGAGAACAGCGGCATTACCTTCTCCAACGTAGAACTTTTGGCTGCAATTAACGGGGCCCTGCTCGGAACTTCCGGCGATGACAATTTTGCACTGCAAGCCAGTGGTGATGTTGCGGTCAATGGCATGACCTTTAGTGGCCTGGATACCGTGGACGGGCTGGCCGGCACCAACTCCCTGGATGCCAGTGCCTATGCAGGGGGCCTGAGCCTGACCGGCACTGCAAAGCAGCTGGATACCGGTTCCCTGCTACTGAGCAATATAGACGCTACCCAAGTAGCCACCTTATACGGTACTAATAATGACGATTTATTTACATTCGAAACTGACACTACTTTAAAGGCTTACGGGATAGTATTTAGCGGGCTTTCTCTGGTTGATGCTTTAGGTGGTGAGGATATTGTATCTGCCTCTGATGTTGAGCTCGGGGGAGGCGTCAACGGAATAGAGTTTCAGAATGTTGAGAAATTTAATGCAAACAAAATATCTTTGGATAAGTGGCAGCGTGGAGATTTTGAAATTCTGGGCGATGGCTATTTGGTTTCGGTTCTGGAGGGGGAGGGTGATCTTTACTTTGTCGGTGTTAGTTATCTGGAGACCAATGGCTGGGCCTTTAGCGTTACCGGGTATGACGGTGCTGATTGGATAATCAAAGGCGACAATGAAGCCGAAAACTATGGGATTCACTTCAGTGACGTTACCAGCCTTATCGCCAAAAATGCCGGAATTCTGGGCACGGCTGGAGATGATGTTTTTACCGTAGATGAGAATGGCTTTGTCGGAATACAAAATATGTCCATACAGAACGCCAAGTTCATCGATGGGCTTGTTGGTTCAGATTCCATAGATTTTAGCGACTTCTCTGATGGCTTGGGGGATTTGGCCCTCAACGGCGAAGAATACCAGTTTGTGACTGATCTCCAGGTCCAGGGTGTTCTGTTCAGACAGATAGAAAATATAAGTGGCACTTCTCTATCACTTAGAGGTAGTGATTTTTCTGAAAGCTTTGTCCTGACCGCAGACGACACCGTCGAGGTGCGCGGTATGACATTTTCCGGCTTGGCGACACTGGACGGTGGTCTGAACGACAGCGACTCGCTGGATGCCAGCGCCTTGTACAGCGGCAGCTTGAGCCTGACAGGCATTGCAAAACAGCTGGATACCGGTTCTCTGCTGCTGAGCAATATAGACACCGTACAGGTTGCCACATTGACCGGCAGTGCCGGTATCGATACCTTCACGGTCACCGGCAGCAAGAGCTTGGACGCCTCCGGCATCAGCTTCAGTTCAGTAAATGAGGTCGCAGGAGCTGGCAGTGACGATATTGTCGAGGCATTGGCTGTAGATGTGGTGCTGACTGGAGTGAGCAAAGAGATCATTACCAGCGATATCCTGTTCACCGATATCGAATCCGTTACGGGCGGTAGTCTGGTGGCTTCAGACTTGGCCGACACCTTTGTCATCACCGGCAGTGATTCGATAACCGCCAATGGTATTGCCTTCAGCGGCATCACAGGCACTATCGATGCCAGGTTGGGCAACGACAGTGTTACCGGCTTCGATGGGGCTGACTGGATACTGACCGGCACAGATTATGAGGCGGCAAACAACGGCATCACCTTCTCCAATGTGGAGCTACTGACCGCGGTCAACGGGGGCTTGGTTGGCACCGCCGGTGACGACAGCTTTGTACTGAAGGCTGATGGCGGTGTCGATAGTTACAGTATGTCCTTCAGCGGGCTGGATTCTGTGGATGGTCTGGCCGGTATCAACGCCCTTGATGCCAGCGCCTATGCGGCGGGCCTGGCGCTCACCGGCAGTGACAACCAGTTGCGCACCGGCTCCATAATCTTCAGCAACATCCAGAGTGCGATAACCTCGTCACTGGCTGGCAGTACCGGCGCAGACCTGTTCACCATCATCGGGGCCAATAGCCTCGATGCTGCGGATATCACCTTTACTGGCCTGGGCAGCGTCAACGCCGGTACGGGCAGCGACACAGTGGCGGCGGCAGGTGTGGTTACCCTGACCGGGGGCGCTAAGGAAGCGCAGACCAGCGGTATCGACTTCGCGGGAATCGATATCGTCACAGGCGGCAGTCTGGAGGCATCCGACAGTGCCGACACTTTTGTCATTACCGGCGCCAACGCGGTAACCGCCAACGAAATCGCTTTCAGCGGAATCAGCAGCGTCGACGCCAAACTGGGCGACGACAGTGTTACCGGTGCCGACGGTGCCGACTGGACACTGACCGGAGTCGATTACGAAGCGGTCAATAACGGTATCAAATTCTCCAATATAGAGGTCCTGGCCGCGGTCAACGGAGGGCTGATCGGTACCGACAGCGACGACAGTTTTGTATTGCAGGCCAGTGGCGACGTTGGTATCTATGGCATGACCTTCAGCGGCCTGGATACTGTGGATGGCCTGGCCGGTACCAACGCCCTCGATGCCAGCGCCTATGCGGCGGGTGTGGCGCTCACCGGCAATGATAACCAGTTGAGTGCCAACTCTATAATCTTCAGCAATATCCAGGATGCAGTTGCCTCTGCACTGGCGGGCAGTACTGGCGCAGACCTGTTCACCATCATCGGGGCCAATAGCCTCGATGCCGCAGATATCACCTTTACTGGCCTGGGCAGCGTCAACGCCGGTACGGGCAGCGACACAGTGGCGGCGATGGGTGTGGTTACCCTGACCGGGGGCGCTAAGGAAGCGCAGACCAGCGGTATCGACTTCGCGGGAATCGATATCGTCACAGGCGGCAGTCTGGAGGCATCCGACAGTGCCGACACTTTTGTCATTACCGGCGCCAATGCGGTAACCGCCAACGAAATCGCTTTCAGCGGAATCAGCAGCGTCGATGCCAAGTTGGGTAACGACAGTGTTACCGGTGCCGACGGTGCCGACTGGACACTGACCGGCACAGATTATGAGGCGGCAAACAACGGCATCACTTTCTCGAATGTGGAGGTACTGACCGCAGTTAACGGGGGCTTGGTCGGCACCGCCGGTGACGACAGCTTTGTACTGAAGGCTGATGGCGATGTCGATAGTTACAGAATGTCCTTCAGCGGGCTGGATTCTGTGGATGGCCTGGCCGGTATCAACGCCCTCGATGCCAGCGCCTATGCGGCGGGCCTAGCGCTCACCGGCAGTGACAACCAGTTGCGCACCGGCTCCATAATCTTCAGCAACATCCAGAGTGCGATAACCTCGGCACTGGCTGGCAGTACCGGCGCAGATCTGTTCACCATCACCGGGGCCAATAGCCTCGATGCTGCGGATATCACCTTTACTGGCCTGGGCAGTGTCAACGCCGGTACGGGCAGCGACACAGTGGCGGCGATGGGTGTGGTTACCCTGACCGGGGGCGCTAAGGAAGCGCAGACCAGCGGTATCGACTTCACGGGAATCGATATCGTTACAGGCGGTAGCCTGGAGGGATCGGATAGTGCTGATATCTTTACAGTCACCGGTGCCAATGCAGTAACGGCCAATGAGATTGCCTTTAGTGGTATCAGTAGTGTGGATGCCAGGGGCGACAGCGACACGGTCGTCGGATTCAGCGGGGCTGACTGGACGGCACTCGGCAACAATACGGCCGAGAACAGCGGAATCACCTTCAGCAATGTGGAAGTTTTGAGTGCTGGCAATGCCGGCCTGATAGGCACCAGTGGCAATGACAATTTCTTCCTGAGGGCTGATGGCACTGTCGAGCTGCTCGACATGACCTTTCTTGAACTGAGTGCCGTAGATGCCCTGGGCGGCAGCGACTCGCTGAATGCCGACGCCTATGCCGGGGGGCTGGCGCTTACCGGCACAGACAAGCAGCTGGCCGCCGGCGGTCTGGTGTTCAGCAATATCGAAGACGCCGTGGTTACTGCTTTGACCGGCACCACTGGCGCGGACAGCTTCAGTATCACTGGCGCAGGCGCACTGGATGCAGCGGGAATCAGCTTTAGTGGCGTTAACAGTATATTCGCAGGCGCCGGCAATGACAGTGTGAGCAGCGTCGCTTCCGATGGATGGGGCCTGACGGCAAACAGCAATGAAGCCATTCACGCGGGCATCACCTTCAGTGCCGTGGAATCCTTTAGCGGTGGCAATGGCACCCTGGTCGGGCATACCAGTGGTGACAGCTATAGCGTCAATGGAGTCGGTACAGTGGCCGTCGACGGTATGGCCTTTAGCGGAATCACCGAGGTCACCGGGGATTCCGGCACCGATTCACTCAATGCAATTTCCAGCGCCACATTGAGTGGTGCAAATGGGAGCTTTTCAACCAGTGGCATAAATTTCGCCGGCTTTGAATCCCTGGTGGTGGCGGACCTGGTTGGCACCAGCGGAGACGACACATTCCAGGTGATCGCCGACAGCACCCTGAGTGCCTACGGCCTGACTGTTTCCGGCGTGGACACCCTGGATGCCGGTATGGGAAGCGACAGCATTCAAGGTCGCAATGGTCAGGGCTACCAGTTGAACAGCGGTTCTGTTACTCACGACGGTATTGTATTTACGGGTGCGGAAGTTTTCGCTGGCCAGGAATCGACTCTGACAGCGACCGGCAGCGCCGAAAGCTTCACCATGACTGCCAATGACGCTATCACCATCGATTCCACCGGGCTGAGCTTCAGTGGACTGGTGGCGGTGAATGCGGGCAGTGGCAGCGATACAGTGGCGGTGTTGGGTACTGTCTCGCTAAATGGCTCGAATGCGGCGACCGCTGGTGAAATCAACTTTACCAACATCGATACGGTGACTGGCGCTGGTGCTCTGGCAGGTACCGGCGGGGCGGACCAATTCACTGTGGTGGCAAACAACCAAGTGGACAGCTATGGAATTCGCTTTGAGGACGTCACCTCGGTGGCCGCCGCCGGAGGCAGCGACGACCTGATTGGCCTTGGCACTGAAGCCTGGCAACTGAGCGGCACCAATAAAGCGTTGAGTCACGGCGGTATCGAGTTTACCGGCCTGGAGACCACCAGTGGTGGCAATGGCGTATTGATCGGTTCAGCTTCCAGTGATCAATTCACTATCACCGCGGATAACCTGGTGACGGCCAACAGCATCGCCTTTACCGCCATCACAGACGTGGATGCCGGCGGAGGTACGGACACGGTCACTTCCGCCGACGGTGAGGCCTGGGTGCTGGGGTCGGCGAATGGCAGCGCGGCGGCGGCGGGTATCAACTTTGCGAATATTGAAGCCATAACCGGGGGCAATCTGCTGGTCGACGCGTCCAGCAACAACGCCAGTGATAATTTTGTATTGAATGATTCCGGACAAGCGCTCAGTGTGCGAGGAATCGATTTCTCTTCTGTCGCCAGTGTTTCTGCCGGTACTGACTCGGGGGACTCGGTAACCAGCAATGCCGCCGAGTGGCAGCTGACTGGTGCCGACGGTGAACTGTCCGTCAATGGCGTGAACTTCGCGGGTATCGACCAGGTAATTGCCAGCAACGCGCTTCTGAAGGGCACAGACAATACCGAAATCTTTGCCCTCGTGGGCGAGAACGCATTGGGCGTTGCCGGCATGGCTTTCGAAGGTATTACCCGGGTGGTGGCCGGCGGCGGCAGCGATCTGTTGCAGGGAACTTCGGCCGCGGACAATTTTGAGCTGACGGAGACCGGCGATATCAGCGTGGCCAGTATCAATTTCAGTGGCCTGGAGCGGGTGGCTGCTGGTGGGGGCCTCGACACGGTCAATTCCAGCGGCGCCAGTTGGACCTCGACGAGTAATGGAGGTGCACTCGTCGACGGCAGTGCAGTGGCTTCGGTAAACAATTTGACAGTGCTGTTCGAAAACCTGGAACTGGTCAATAACGCCGGCGCCTATGTGGGCCAGGATATCGACACTGAATACGCCTTTACCAGCCTGGATACAATGACTGTAGCTGGCGTTACCTTTGCCGGCCTTGGCAGTCTGACCGCCGGTAGCGGTGCCGATGTACTCCGGGGTGCTGATATCGATGCGCAGTGGTTTGCGGACGATACGCGAAGCACCATCAGCAGTGGCGGTGAGTCCCTGGTATTTAGCGGTGTGGAGTCAATTATTGCGGGTAGCGGCGTCGACCAGTTTACTCTTTCCGGGGGAGAATTCACGTCCATTGATACCGGTGCAGGTAATGATACGGTGTTGCTTGCCGGAACTGTTCTCGATAGCCTGGCGCTCGGCGAAGGGAACGACCTGCTGCAGATCGACGCCGATAGCAGCCAGGCCGTTGCTCTATCCGGCGGCGGCGGTGACGATCAGTTCCAGTTTAATGTTGCCGGTAAAACCTGGCAGGTTTCCAGCAATAGTAGTCGGGTGGGGAACTTCCATTTTACCGGGTTCGAGTGGCTGGATAACACTACCAGTAGTTTGAGTCTGGAAACCGACCTGAATTTTGACTTTGATAATGGCGGTGTCAACTCCGCGACGTTCAATCGCAACGGAGCCGGAATTCTCTTTTCCAGCATCGGTATGCGGTTGGGCTACGATGGTAGTGGGGACGTCACCATTACCAGCACCAATACCGAAACTATCAGTGGGGATTTCCAGGCAAATCGCGCCGACCTGACCGTTGCCGGCAATGTGGATATCACCACTGACGTGAACATACTCAATATCCAGGCGTCCGGTGACGATATCGATATCTCAGTGCTGGCGCAGAAGGACCTGATCATCGATGAGATCAACGCAGGCCGCGGCAATATCACATTGAACAGTGCCAGCTTCGGTAGCCTTACTGCGGAGGCTTTCGGCGATACTCACCTGACGGCCGGCACCGTGAAATTGGGCTCCGAGTTGCAGCAGTGGACCGTGATCGGCAGTGCGATCAACCCATTGCGCATGGATGTCTCCCAGTCGGTGGATATCCTATCCATCAGCTACTTCGAGCCGGACTTTATCGGCCAGATCCCAGCTTTCACCAGTACCGGTGACGAGCTGCAATCCGTGGCCGGGGCCCAGGCCGCTCAGGGCCTCAAGTCGGCGGTGCAGAATGCGGTGGAGGATTTCGCCCAGGTGGACCCGGGTATCTTCAACACGGTTAATCCCTACAGTACTGGCGTGGATGCGGTCAATACGCCGGAGATGCGTTTAACGGGCGAGGCGCTGGTTCCGGCCAACTCCGCAACGCCTGACGATGAGGAAAGGCTTCCGGGCAGGTCCGCTGAGCCAGGAGAGGACGAAGACTCCGCTGAGGAAGAGCGCAAGCGTAGCGCGCTGGCCCCCGCCGAATTGGGAGGCTGATCGCTGTAGGCTGCGATCTGGAGATCTTTTCCGGATGCATTGAGGTAGTCCAGTCCATAGCAAATAAAAGGGCCGACTCACTTGAGTCGGCCCTTTCTTTAGACGGCTTTGCCAAGCTGACTAAGCATCGCAGGCAGACAATTCTTCACTGGATGCTACGGCCAAGTGTTTACTGTCCGCCGGAAATACCAAGGCTGACCAAAATAGATATTTTTTCAGGATGCGATGGTTTGATATAAGCTACCTGCTTCCATCCAGATTCAGTTTTTTCGAACACATATTCAGCACCTGAATCTGAATCCTCCAGAAGGTCGCCATGGGCAGCATCATTAATTTCCTCAGCAATTTACTTTCTATCGGTATTCGTCTTTTTTTGGACTAAAAAAGGCCGATTCCTTGTGAGTCGGCCTTGCTGTAGGGTTGACAAAAAATAAGATGCTCGTAGCAGATAGATCAGAAAAGCTTAATAGATATACACGGCGCCGGCACCGTCGCTGCTGTCATCTTCCTGATCTCCGCCGATCCCTGTCGACATGCTTGATTCCCTAGGTGCACCAACAACCATCGTGCTGCCATCCTCGGAGAGTGCTATAGCACTGCCGAACTGATCATACTCTCCGGTATTCGAGGCTTTCACAAAGTTATTTTCAACCCATTGATCGCCAGTTTTACGGAAAGTGTATACAGCACCAGATTTTGTAGCGGTTCCATCATGGGCAGGGTTGACGCCTATGCCTGAACTGTCGTCATAGCTGCCGATGGCCAGGCTATTGCCATCATTGGAAAGTGAAAGAAATTGTGCAAACTCAGCATTTTCCTCGGGGTTGGACGGCTTGATGAAAGCGGATTGCTGCCAGCCAGAGACTGTTCTCTCAAATATGTAGGCGGCGCCTGAATTCGGTAGTAGATTGTCATGTGTTGCATCTATGCCCGCGCCTGAAGTGTCGTCGCCCTTGGCGCCCACTGCTAGCGTTTTGCCATCACTGGAAAGCTCAATGGCGAAGCCGAAAGAATCTTCTGTGTCAAGTGATTCTCCAACAACGGTTTCTTTGGTTAAATAATTATCATCGGCGCTATACAGGTAAGTTTCATTATTGCTGGGGCTGCCTACGGCCACGGTGCTGCTATCCTCAGACACTGCCACACTGAGTTGATAAGTGGTTTCCTCCGTATAAATTGTCTGTCTGCTGGAAATTTGGTGAGCTCCGTCCAGTTTCAGAACATCGACTCTGCGCAGGCCAGTGCTTAAATAATCTCCGGAGGAGACCACAATAGTTCGTCCATCTCCTGAAAGTTCTAATGTTGTCCCGTAGCGGTTTTCGTCCTCTAGCGGATTGGCGTCCTTCCAGAGCAGTTTCCATTTTTCATTTTCTGCAGCGCTGGCATCGTATGAAAAGAAGTAAATGGCGCCGTTGTCCCTGTCTGTGTAAATACTTCCATCGAGCATCAATCCTGAACTTGGCATTCCGACCGCCAGGAATTCTCCGTCTGCGCTGAGGGAAAGAACCTCGCCAAAATTATCATTGCTAATTCTTGTTCTTGCCGTTTCGGTTTGTAAGGGCTCTCCCGCGCTATTGAGATACGAAGCCCATCCCTGCGCCGTTTTATAAAACATGTATACACCTCCCCAGCTTCTGCTCCCGTACCCCGGGGCACCAACGGCCATAACGGACCCGTCTGCGGAAAGCGATATGGCGCTGCCAAAATTCAGAAATTCATCAGGAGTGGCATCATCGCTTTCAGGTAAAGTTTCCTTGAAGTATCCGATCATGGACCTCGTATCCACCTCATCCAATGCGATTTCATTCGAGCGCTCAATAATTCGCTCATCCTGATCCAGTGCAATCAGCTGCAGGCGAGCTCTGTCCCAGAGCGTAAGGTGCAACGGAACTTCGAATTCCACTTCAGTCTGGTCACCAGCAATGACTTCAAACCCTGAGTCTGTGAAGCCGGAGCTCCCATCCGGATTGACTTCAACGCGATAGTGATCGACGGGCACATCGATCGTCCAGCTTATCTTCAGCTTTTTCGGATTTGTGCCGTCACCGCCTGCCGCGGCGCTCGCTGACAGCTCGGCGGTGGGTGTAACCGTCACCGTCACCGTCACCGTCGCTTCGGAGGCGTTTCCATCCGCGTCGGAGATTTCGTAGGTAAAGCTGTCCTCACCATTGAAATCTACACTGGGAACATAGGTGATGGTGTCATCGTTTGCGTCATCGGGTGTGCCGGAGTCGTTGACCGTCGCTTGGCCGTATTGGGGTGGCGTCTTCACCACCAGTGTGCTGATTCCATTTTCTCCAAGATCGTCGTTTTGCAGCACAGCGATAACGATGTCGGTATCTTCGTCGCCGGTGACGGTGTCGTCGACTGCTTGAGGCTGTGTATCGACGCCGCCGCCGCTACTGCTACTGCTACTGGAGCTGCTACTACTGGAGCTGCCGCCCCCATTGTCACTGCTCCCGCCCCCGCCCCCGCAGGCCGCCAGCATTGCGGTCAGAAGTAGTACTGGTAATTTGCCGGTAAGGCCCTCAAGCCCCTGGCTGATGCTGTTACTGGTTGTGAACATTGCTATTCCTTTTCAACTGACTGTGTAGGGTCCGTTCGATAGTGTTGCTGTAAGGTATTCTTTGATAGACCGGTATTTGCTTTTTAATTCAAGGAGGCTATTCGATTATTTTTGTAAAATGCATATTCTGCAGCCGCAGTAAATAGGACTGACTGTGGGCAGGGTGAAAGGCTGGCTGGTGAAGCCCGCTACCGGCAGTCGATTGTAACCAGGAGAGCCGGATTGGGTGTATCCGGGAGGAGGTGTAATTAGCTGTTTGCTTGGCCGCTATGCTGGCAGGCATATCTCAATTCCCTGGCAGTTTTCCTGCCACCTCCGTGGCTATTCAGCACAGATTTTACCCACAGACAAATGCCATATCCACCAACGCAGTCGCAATTAGTGAGGTAAATCGCACTTTGGACTAGAGAAATCGGTTGCTACCACTTCAAAGCATTGGAGTAGTTATTTGGGGGGGCAGTGCTAGGTCTCTGTAATCGTATGTAATGCAGAGCTGTTGCCAAAAGCAGGCGGCATCATCATCTGGATGTCTTTCTCGTTTCGCTCGACGCGGTAGTGGTTGTGATCACAAGCTCAGTCCGGATGGTTGCGAGCGTTGGGCCCGTCCATACTTGCCGTTAGCCAACACCGGATCGGCCCCTCTCCGTGGATATATGCGAAAATGTCCCAAATCATTCCTCCAGGGAGAAGATATCTGTGAATCGGGATCAAAACGTCCCCCTACGAGAAGACGTCCGCCTGCTCGGCGAGGAACTCGGCGCGGTACTGCGGGAGCAGGCCGGCGAGCAACTTTTCGATACAGTTGAAACCATCCGCCAGGTGGCGGTGGAAAGCCGCAGCCAGGGCGAGATGCCGGTGAAGCGCCTGCGTGAGCTGCTGGACCCGCTCGACGACGAAACACTGCTGGAGGTGGCGCGGGCATTCAGCCAGTTCCTCAATCTGGCCAATATCGCCGAGCAACGCCACCGCGAACGCCTGCACCGCCATCACCAGCGCTATCCCGGCGACCCGGATACGGACCGGGGCCTGCGCCAGGTGCTGGTGGAGCTGAAAAAGGCCGGCGTCGGCGAGGATAAGGTCAGGTCGGTGCTGCAAGACTTGTCCGTGGAACTGGTGCTCACCGCCCATCCCACCGAGGTCACCCGTCGCACCCTGATCCGCAAGTACGACCGGATCGCCGACCTGCTCACCGACCTGGACCGGCCCGATCTCACCGAAGAAGAGGTGCAGGACCTGCGCCGTCACCTGCGCGAACAGATTCTCTCCGCCTGGAGTACCGACGAAATCCGCCGCGAGCGGCCCACGCCGGTGGACGAGGCCAAGTGGGGCTTCGCCACCATCGAGCAGTCCCTCTGGCAGGCGGTGCCCCGGGGCATGCGCGAGATTGAAGCGGAACTGGCCCTGGCCGGCCTGGAACCGCTGCCCGCGGACTGGGTGCCGATCCGCTTCGCCTCATGGATGGGCGGCGACCGCGACGGCAACCCCAATGTCACCGCCGCGGTGACCCGCCAGGTGCTGCTGCTGGCCCGCTGGATGGCCGCCGACCTGTACCTGCGGGACGTGGAAAACCTGCTGGCGGACCTGTCCATGCACCGGGCCAGCGACGAACTGCTGGCACATACCGGCCCCAGCCACGAACCCTACCGGCTGGTGCTGCGCCGCGTGCGCGACCACCTGCGCACCACCCGCGCACGCATGGAGGCCCGGGTGGCCGGCCGCCCGGAACCGGAAGGCGAGGGCTACACCAGCGGTCGGCAACTGTTCGACGAGTTGAGCCTGATAGACCGCTCCCTGCGCGCGGTGGACCTGTCGGCCGTCGCTGACGGCCAGCTCAAGGACACACTGCGCCGGCTCAACTGTTTCGGCATCACCCTGCTGTGCCTGGATATCCGCCAGGAGTCCACCCGCCATACCGACGCGCTGGACGCCATCACCCGCTACCTGGATCTCGGTGGCTACGCGGACTGGGATGAGGCGCAGAAACAGCAGTTCCTGCTCAGCGAATTGGAGAGCCGGCGTCCGCTGGTGGACGAGGCTTTCTATCACAGCGATCTTTGTGATGAAGACGTGCGCGAGGTGCTGGACACCTGCAAGGTGATCGCGGAGCAGGGCCCGGAAGGGCTCGGCGCCTATGTGATTTCCATGGCGAGGACGTCTTCCGATGTGCTCGCCGTGATGCTGTTGCAGAAGATCGCCGGTGTGCGCCAGCCGATGCGCGTAGTGCCGCTATTTGAAACCCTGGACGACCTCAATAACGCCGGCGACACCATGCGCGCGCTGCTCGATATTCCGCTGTACAAACAGCGTGTGAGCGACGGTCAGGAAGTGATGATCGGCTATTCCGATTCCGCCAAGGACGCCGGCTTCCTCGGCGCCGCCTGGGCTCAATTCCGCACCCAGGAAAAGCTCACCGCGATTTTCCGCGAGCACGGTATTCCACTGACCCTGTTCCACGGCCGCGGCGGTTCCATTTCCCGGGGCGGGGCACCGACCCGCATGGCGCTGCTGTCGCAGCCGCCGGGTTCGGTGGCCGGTCGCATCCGCGTCACCGAACAGGGCGAAATGATCCGGGTCAAATACGGCCGCCCCTCGCTGGCGGCCTACAACCTGGAGCAGTATGTGGCCGCCACCCTGGAAGCCACACTGATGCCCCCGGCGGAACCGCGCCCGGAGTGGCGCGCGGAAATGGACCGCCTGACCGAAGTGTCGGTGGAGGGCTACCGCCAGGTGGTGCGCGACGATCCGGCTCTGGTTGCCTACCTGCGCACCGTAACCCCGGAAACCGAGCTCAGCCGCCTGGCCCTGGGCAGCCGCCCGGCGCGGCGCAAACCCGGCGGCGGGGTGGAAACCCTGCGCGCCATTCCCTGGGTGTTCGCCTGGACACAGATCCGCCTGATGTTGCCCGCCTGGCTGGGCACCGGCGCGGCGTTGGAAAGCGCGCTGGGGAGCCGTGACGAAACCGACATCCTACACGCCATGAACGAGCAGTGGCCCTTCTTTCAAGGCGCTGTGGATATGCTGGAGATGGTACTCGCCAAGACCGACACCCGGGTCGCGTCCTGGTATGAGGAGCGGCTTACGGATGAGGGGGAGCTGATCCGCCTCGGCGACACACTGCGCGAGCACCTGGCGGACACTGTGGCAGCACTGCACCGCCTCACCGGCCACGACAGCCTCCTCGACAACAACCCGGTGATGCGCTGGTCGATCCGCGTGCGCGACCCCTACACCGATCCGCTGCACCTGCTGCAGGCGGAACTGATGGCCCGCCTGCGCGAGCGGGACGCGGACCCGGTGCTGGAAAGTGCGTTGATGGTAACCATCGCGGGAATCGCCGCGGGGATGCGCAACACCGGATGATGCTGTGCGGGGTTTTGGTGAGAGTCGGTGACCACTCACTCCGGGGGCGGAGAAGAATACTGGAGTTTGATGCGAAGCCCCCGATGCCGGTGGCCATTTGGGAAATGATTGACTCGGGCCATCCATGGCCCTTGCCCTTCGGGCGCCTACGGCGTCCAAATCGGCTGTCCTGCCGATTTGTGCCGATCAGGCTTTTTCCCGAATGGCCACCGGCAGCGGGGCCGCCCGGGCCTTCGCTTAGTGGTGGCGAGGGCCAAATAAAAAAGGCCGACTCTCGCGAGTCGGCCTTTTTGAATATGGTGCCCAGGAGAAGACTTGAACTTCCACGACCGTAAGGCCACTAGCACCTGAAGCTAGCGCGTCTACCAATTCCGCCACCTGGGCAAATTCAACGGTGTGCCCCGTTGAGGTCGCGAACTATAGAGATTTGCCCCAGGGGTGTCAACGGCCAATTTGCGTTTGCTTCGTCATCGTTCGCAGGAGTCGGGATAGGGCGGGAAATGGCTTATACTGCCAGCAATGCGACCTTCTGCCGCGGCCCTTGGCGCCGTTATTGGCCGAGCCCCGTGTCGCAATCTACCAATCCCCGGACCCTGTCCCGGGAGCCGCCGCAGACCGGCGGTCACCTCGAACAACGGATGCTGCTTTGACTCAAAAGAAACCCACACACCACACCCAGGCCGATCCCCACGCCGAGCGCGAGGCCGAGAAATACGAAAAACCCGTCCCCAGCCGCGAGTACCTGCTGCAACTGCTGGAGCAGCAGCCGGGCCCGGTCTCCTGGGAGACGGTGGCCGACGCCCTGGATATCCACGACGAAGACCGCCGCGAGGGGGTGCGTCGGCGCCTGATCGCCATGTCCCGCGACGGCCAGATCGCCAGCAACCGCGCCGGTGATTTCGGCGTGCTGGACAAGATGAGCCTGGTGCGCGGTCGCGTCATCGGCCACCGGGACGGCTTTGGCTTCGTCTCCCCCCGGGATGGTGGCGACGACCTCTATCTTTCCCACCGCCAGATGAAGAAGGTGTTCGACGGCGACGAAGTGCTGGTGCGCGAGACCCCCGGCGGCTTCCGCGGCAAGCGCGAGGCGGCGGTGGTGCGGGTGATCAAGCACAACACCCGGGAGCTGGCCGGGCGCCTGTTCCGCGAGAACGGCATCTGCTTCGTGCGCCCGGACAACCCGCGCATCAACCTGGACATCATGGTGGCGGCGGAAAAGACCGCCGGCGCCAGTCACGGCCAGTATGTAGTGGTGGATGTCGTCACCCAGCCCAGCCGCACCAGCCTGCCCCAGGGCGAAGTAACGGAAGTGCTCGGCGACCACCTGGCGCCGGGCATGGAAATCGATGTTGCCATCCGCAACTACGGCATCCCCCACACCTGGCCGGCGGGACTGCAGAGCGAAGTGGACGCCATTGCCGACGAGGTGCGGGAGGAGGACAAGGTCCACAGGGTCGACCTGCGCCAGCTGCCGCTGGTCACCATCGACGGCGAGGACGCCCGCGACTTCGACGACGCCGTCTTCTGCGAGGCATTAAAGGACGACAGTTGGAAACTGCTGGTGGCCATCGCCGACGTCTCCCACTATGTGCGCCCCGGCAGCGCCCTGGACGAGGAGGCCCACAGCCGCGGCAACTCGGTTTACTTCCCGGACTTCGTGGTGCCCATGCTGCCGGAGAAGTTGTCCAACGGCCTCTGCTCCCTCAATCCCGACGTCGACCGGCTGTGCATGGTGTGCGAGATGCACATCGACGTCGACGGCCGCATCCTCGATTACCGCTTCTTCGAGGGCGTGATGCGCAGCCACGCGCGCCTCACCTACACCCAGGTGGGACAGATGATCGAGGAACGCGGCAAGCGCAGCAGCGGCCTGCGCAAGCAGTTCGCCGCCCTGACGCCGCACCTGGACAACCTGCACGACCTCTACAAGGCCCTGCGCGGGGCCCGCGACCGCCGCGGCGCCATCGACTTCGAAACCACCGAGACGCGCATCATCTTCGACCAGAAGCGCAAGATCGAACGCATCGTGCCGGTGCAGCGCAACGACGCCCACAAGCTGATCGAGGAGTGCATGCTCGCCGCCAACGTGTGTGCGGCGGAACTGATGGAGCTGTCCGAGCTGCCGATGCTCTACCGGGTGCACGATACCCCCAAGGAGGAGAAGCTCAGTAACCTCCGCGAGTACCTGGGCGAACTGGGCCTGCGCCTCCCCGGCGGCGCCGAACCCCAGCCCAAGGACTTCCAGGCACTGCTGGAATCCGTGGAGGGGCGCCCGGACGCGCACATCATCCAGATGATGCTGCTGCGCTCCATGAACCAGGCGGTGTACCAGCCGGAAAACCGCGGCCATTTCGGCCTCGACTACCGCGCCTACGCCCATTTCACCTCCCCCATCCGCCGCTACCCGGACCTGCTGCTGCACCGCGCCCTGCGCTGGCTGGTCCGCAACGGCAGCGTCAACGAGCGCATGGTGGCGAAAAAGGTCCACGTAGAGCCCGGGGCCAAGGCGCTGCCGCGGGAGCGCATCCTCCCCTACGATATGCCCGCCATGGTCCAATTGGGCGAGCATTGCTCCATGACCGAGCGCCGCGCCGACGACGCCACCCGCGACGTGGTCAGCTGGCTCAAATGCGAATACCTGCAGGAACATGTCGGCGAGGTCTACCGCGGCGTGGTCAGCGCCGTCACCGGCTTCGGCCTGTTCGTGGAGTTGGAGGACCTCTACGTGGAGGGGTTGGTCCACGTCACCGCCCTGCCCAAGGACTATTACCGCTTCGAACAGGCCCACCAGCGCCTGATCGGCGAGCGCAGCGGCGCCCGGTATCACCTGGGAGACCTGGTCACCGTGCAGGTGGCACGGGTGGATCTCGAAGAGCGCAAGGTGGACTTCGCCTTCGGCGAGTTGCTGAGCAAGACTAAAAAAAAACAAAAAAGCCCAGAGAGAATCCGCAAGTTAGTGCGCGCGCTATGGAAATGGCCGTGGAGCACCAGCGCGAGCGCGAAAGGCGAAGCAGAGACGCCGCCGGAAAAACCCCGAAAGGAAAGGAAGGAAAGACCAGCCCCTGGACCAGGCGCGAGGAAATCCCGGGGAAGACGACGCCCTTCCGGAAACGCAAAGTCGGCTCCACCGAAGCGCAACCGGTAGAGGCCCAGCCGGAAAAAACACCCGCCCCGGAGGAAGAGGCACCGCGCAAAAAGCGCGGCCCCAAACGCACCCCGCCCCGCAAGGGCGGCAAGCGCCCATCGGTAGCCGCGCGCAAGGCCGCACAAAAAGCGGAAAAGGCCGGTGCCAAAAACGGCAAGAGCAAGAAGAAAAAGGCCGTTAAAGGCAAAAAGAAAAAGTAGACTCGGGACTCGCAGAAGATGCGCGTAGGATGGGCAAAGCGTAGCGTGCCCATCACCCTGAGTTACCTGCGCCCCTTCAGTCAATAATTGTCGAGGAAAACCTTGAGCCAACAATTGGTCTACGGCCTCCACGCCGTACAGGCACTGCTGAAAAGTTCCCCCCACCAAGTACAGGAATTGCTTCTGCTGCGCGGCCGCAAAGACCAGCGCCTGCAGAAAATTCTCAAACAGGCGGAACAAAACGATATTCCCCTGCGTTTTGTCGACCGCCGCACCCTGGATGAAAAGGTCGGCGACGAAGGCAACCACCAGGGCGTGATCGCCCTATGCGCCGGCGAAACGAAAGTTCACGACGAGCGTTTTCTGAAAGACCTCTTGCAGAAACTGGAACAGAAATCCGAAGCGCCGTTCCTGCTGGTCCTCGACGGCGTCACCGACCCCCACAACCTCGGCGCCTGCCTGCGCACCGCCGAGGCCGCCGGCGTACACGCGGTGATCGCTCCCAAGGACAAATCCGCCGGCCTGACACCCACCGCCAGAAAAGTCGCCTGCGGCGCCGCGGAGGTGCTGCCCTTTGTCACCGTCACCAATTTAGCGCGCACATTGCAGCAGTTACAGCAGGCGGGAATATGGATTTTCGGCGCCGCCGGCGAGGCGGAGCAGGATATCTACCAGAGCCAGCTCACAGGCCCCATGGCACTGGTCATGGGCGCCGAGGGTTCCGGCCTGCGCCGGCTGACGCGGGAAAACTGTGATCACCTGATCAGGATCCCCATGGCCGGGGAGGTGAGCAGTTTGAATGTCTCGGTAGCTACCGGTGTATGTCTGTTTGAAGCGGTTCGGCAACGCGTGCGAATTTAAACCTACCCCTGGTCTTGGCGCCGGTCGGCCCTGACCAAAATGACCAAGTTAAACAGAACTTTCCTGTAGGAGCCTGCTTGCAGGCGAATTGAGGTCGCGGCAAAGCACCGGGAATGTTCGCCTGCAAGCAGGCTCCTACAGCGCAATCCTCTTGCCATTCAGGTCGGAACTGTTTTCTTGCTGCGATCCACTCCGGAGCCGTCCGGCCCGGCTGTTTGTCCGGGGATTCGCGAAAGCGCCGGATCAAATGATCGCAGGCTTCCGGGGGGCGATATTCTCAAGCAGCAGAATCAGCGAATCCATACTCTCCACTCCGAATACCAGACTGATAGAAATGCCCGACGATGGCACAAACGCCATCTATGGATAATGGGGCCCGAGATCGGTGTCCGGTGGCCTACCACTGGTGCCACACCGATTTTTTCAAAAATCCGGCGAATGAAGTCGGCGGAGTTTTTTTTGGCGCTAAAGTAGCGCGGCCAGAGACTTTAGTAGAATTAAATTCCTATTTTAACGATTGATTGGAACAATTTTTCTTTACGACTCCAGGGACGAACAGGTGCAAGCCCCACTGGCCCTGAAGTTTATTTGAAAAATTTTGAATTTTCGGGAACCTTTCCGGATTGCCCTGCGTGTTAACAGGTCGATTGGAGTAATCCGCGAGAGGAGTGATGGCTTGACGAGCCTGATACAGATTTTCCGCCGGCGCGCGGCGCCGGGGGACCGCTTTACCGCCCTGGTGCGCCCACATATCCAGCTGATGTACCGGATGGCCTACCGCTGGACGCAAAACCAGTCGGAGGCGGAGGATCTGGTGCAGGACGTGCTGGCCCGCCTGTTCCCGCGGTTGGAGGAGCTGGTCGCACTGGACAAGCCGGGCCCCTGGCTGGTCAAGGTGCTCTATCACCGCTACGTGGACCTCTACCGCCGCCGGCTCAATTCGCCGGTCGACGACAGCGTTTCCTGGAGCAGCGATGACGCTTTCTTTCAGGGGCACCTTCTGGATGAGCGTAACCATTTCCATCAGCTGGAACTGAAGCGGGCCCTGAACCGGGCGCTGGAAGAGCTGGATGACGGCTGGCGCGACGTGGTGCTGTTGCATGACGTGGAGGGCTATTCGGCCCTGGAAGTGGCGGAAATCCTGGAAATCAATGTGGGCACCGTGAAATCCCGCCTCCACCGTGCGAGAAAAAAACTGAAAGCGGCGCTGCAGCTGGGAACCATTGAGGGCGCCCACGCGTGTTAACCGGTGGCGAGGAGATGATTATGAATTGCAATCGGGCAAAACAGGAATTGGACTTGATGCGCGAGCAGAACGACGGAAGTCTGCTGCATCATCTGCGCCAGTGTGCCAACTGCCGCGACTACGCGGAAGAACTCCGGGTGGTGCGCCTGCTGCGCGGCATGCCCGCGCCGGAACCCTCGGAGGGTTTCGAGAAACGGGTGCTGCAGTCGGTGCTTCCGCAGTCCCGGGTGGAGCCGCAGGCCCGGCTGCGCGGCTGGCAACTGGCGACCGCCGCCAGTCTGCTGCTGGCGGTAATAATGACGGTGCCCCGCTGGCAGTCGCCGCAGCCCGCTTCGCCGCAGGTCGTCTCGACGCTGCCGGTCAGCGTATCCCTCGACAGCGCCCGCCCGTTGGAGGGCGCCGTTATCCGGGTGTCGCTGCCGCCCCACCTGGCGCTGGATGGCTACCCCGGGGTTCAGGAGCTGGAGTGGCGGGCGAATCTGAGCGCCGGAAGTAACCGGCTCACCCTGCCGGTGCAGTTGCAGGGCGCGGAGAGCGTCGGCGAAGTGCTGATCGAAGTGGAGCACGGGGGCGCGCGCAAGCGGTTCCGGGTGCCCGTTCGGCAAAAATCCGGCGGCCAGATGGCGGCGGAGCCGGTACACAAGGTTTGAACAATTTTTCCCCGGAGAAAAACCTGAGAGGTTTATAGGATGAAGGTGCACAAAGAACTGTTGGTAATGGCTCTTTTCTTCGCTGCGCAGCTGGCTGTTCCGGCGCAGGCCGATGACGAGGTCGATACCGACGAGCTGGAGATCACCCTGACCGTGGTGGAGGCCGATGAGAATGTCGAGGATGCGGTGAACACCATCGAACTGCCCGAAGAGGCCAGCGAGGTGGCGAGAGAGAGCGCCGCGTTCGGTCTGGCCACCGCCAACGCCGCTCGCCAGCGCGGAGAAGAGGGGGCGGACGAGATAGAAGGCGAGGCCGCAGGAGCCGCCGAGCAGGCGAAGGAAGCCGCCAAAAATGCGCGGGAAGCGGCTCGGGAGTCCGCCAAGAACGCCAATGAGGCCGCGGAGGAGGCGGTGAAGAACGCGCTCTCCGGCGGCGGCACGGAAAATGTCCCGGAGGATGTACTGGACAATATCCCCGGCGATGTAAAAGACAGACTGCCGATCGATCCGGGCTCGGTGATCGACGACGCCGGAAATCCGGGGGAGGAACATCGCCCGGGCAGTTGATACGGCTTCCCTCGTAGTGGCTTCGATGGCTGAGCTCTTTGCCCAGCCATCTTTTTACGTTTTGATGATGCGGGAAAATTATAATGTTGGCAAAAGCGATAAAAATGATTTCTCTAGGGGGGCTGCTGGGGGCGGCGCTGGTGGCACAGGCGCAGGCACAGGACAATTTCAGCCGCGGCACGGCCGCTTTCAAAAGCGGAAACTACCAGCAAGCCCTGGCGCTGTTCGAGGGGGAGCGGCGGAGCGGCAACAGCGACGGCAAGCTGCTTTACAACATAGGCGTCACCCATTTCAAGCTTGGCGACTATGACGAGGCGGAACGGACCTTCCTGCAACTGGGGGACGATCCCCACTGGCGGGACCTGGCGCATTTCCAACTGGCGCTGACGGCGGAGAAACGGGGGCACAAAGATCGCGCGGTTCGTCTCTATCGAGAGGTCGCAAAGCGGTCGCAATCGGCCAAGCTGCGCCGCCTCGCGGACAAGAGGCTGGCCGCCCTGGCCCCGGAGGAATCGCGCGCGGTGAACAATAAGCCGAGGTCCTCCTGGCTGGGATTGGTGAGCGCCTCGGCGGGTTACGACGACAACGTCTTTGCGCTGCAGGAGGAGCTGCAACAGGACTCGTCCACCGGCGAGGACAACTATTCGGAGCTGTTTGCCTGGGGCCAGTACCGGCTTTCAGGGACGGCGAGCGACGGCTGGCGGCTGCAGGGTTTCGGCTTCAGCCGCCGCTATGGGGAGTACAGCTCCCTGGACCTCAACAGCTACAGCCTGGGCCTGTCCCGCGACATGCGGTGGGGCAGCTGGCAGACCGAATTGGGTATCGCCGCGGAGCGCACCTCCCTGGACGGGGAAAATCTCACCGACAAAACCGCCCTGGTCGCCCGGCTTAAGCGCCGCCTCGGCGACGCCCGGGTGACGCTCGCCTACCTGCCCGCCCGCTACAGCGGGGGGGACCTATACACCCACCTCGACGGCTGGCGCCACCGGCTGGAGGCGAAGTGGCAGCGCCCGCTGGGAGCGACGGTTACCGCCAATGCCCTCTACCGGCTGGATATCGAGGACCGCGCCGACCTCGAGGGCGGAGAGGGCGAGTTTTACAGCTATTCCCCCACCCGGCACAGTCTGGGCCTGGAGCTGGACTGGCAGCTGCTGGACAGCTGGGAGTTGTCCGCCGGCTTCGAGTACCGGGCCAGCGAATACGACGGCCGCAACAGTCTGACCGATACCGATGGGGTACAGAAGAACGAGGTGAGGCAGGCCGACCGGGTGAAAACCTGGCTGGGGTCCCAGCTGCAACTGTCGCCCAGATTGCAGCTGGCAGGAAAGATCTCTGTCAGCGACAACGAAGAGAACTTCGGCCTCTATACCCACGACAAGACCGAGGCCAGCCTGGGAGTGAGATACGTCTTCTGAGAGCCTCTTTATAACCCTGCATGTCCGGCAACCGGGTGGGATGGTTTTTTTTGCGGGACATGCAGTGAATACATCCCCGGCAGAAAACGGCTCCCTGCGTTTTTTACCGCAATCCCTGTAGGTCGCCGCTCATTAATCGGTCTCCCCGCCTCACAAACTCGTCGACAACGGATTTGGACGGCGAAGGTGCCCTTAGGGCGCGCGCCAGGGACGGCGCGGGTCATCCGCCGCTAAAGGCGTCCCACCCAGCCCGCCAGCTATCAAGAGGTCGGGCTCGAATGGCACTGACTTAAGCGGTTTCCGGCTCCCGTAGGGCGGATAAGCGAAGCGCATCCGCCGCCCCAGGCCTTGTAACTGGTGGATGCGCTTCGCTTATCCACAGGCCATTTGTGCTTAAGTCAGTGCCATTCAGGTCAGGCTCTGGATTACGACCGGTTTCCCCTCCAGCCGGCGGTTCACTGCCCCGACAACGGGCCCCCGTATTCCCAATCCGCTTCAAGAAAGACTGAAGGTCTCTGGCACCGGGAACCATTGGCGGCAGCCAAGCGTGTTAACCGGTGTCGAGGAGGCGAGGTTGGACTGCAATCAGGCAGGCGGGGGCTGGGGTTGATGCGCGAGCGGAACAGCAGCGCCCTGTTGATCTACCTCCGCGGGTGCGGCTGTCGCGAGTACGCCGGGGGACTCAGGATGGTACGGCAGCCCCTTCGATTCGACGACGATGATTTGAAAATTTTTTCTAAAAAATGAGGCTCAATAAAAATGAATATATTCAAGAAGACAATGGTCCTGTCGATGTTCGTCTCCGCGCAAATGGCGGTTCCGGCCATTGCTGACGACGACCTGGATGTGACAGTGGCTGTGGTCGAGGCCGACGGCGGTGTCGAGGACGCGGTGGAGGTGATTGAACTCCCCGAAGAGGCCAGCGACGTGGCGAAAGAGGCCTCGGCCTTCGGTCTGGCCACCGCCAATGCGGCGCGCCAGCGCGGGGAATTCGAGAGCGACGATATAGACGAGTCCACCGAGGACGCGCTGGACGATATGGACGGTGCGGCGGAGGAGGCGCGCGAAGCCGAAGAGGAGGCGCGGGAGGCTGCCGAAGAGGCGCGGGAGGCCGCCGAAGAGGCACGGGAGGCTGCCGAAGAAGCTGCCGATGAGGCCCGGGAGGCCGCCGAAGAAGCTGCCGAAGAGGCGCGGGAGGCCGCCGAAGAAGCTGCCGAGGAGGCCCGGGAGACCGCCGAAGAAGCCCTGGAGGCTGCCGAAGAAGCTGCCAAAGAGGCACAGGAAGCCGCTGAAGACGCTGCTGAGGAGGCTCAGGACGCCGCTGAAGAAGCTGCCGAAGAAGCTGCCGAGGAGGCTCAGGACGCCGCTGAAGAAGCTGCTGAAGAGGCGCTGGAGGATGCCGACGAAGCAGCCGAAGACGCCATGGACGATGCCGGGGAGGCAGCTTCAGCTGGCTGATACCGGAAGCAGAGACCCGCAGTATGAATGGCCGGGCGGTTGCGCCCGGCCGTTTTTGTGTTTGGGGCGGCCTCCCGGGGGAATTGATCAACTTGCAAGCAGCGGGGGGAGTGCATAGAATACGCCGCCCGCAATGTGCCCCTCAAAAGGTCCGTTGTTCTCCTTGCCTCACTGGATTGTCCGGGAGGCTGTTTAACCCGTAAGGAGCGAAAATGCGTCATTACGAAATTGTATTCCTGGTCCATCCCGACCAGAGCGAGCAGGTGCCCGGTATGGTGGAGCGCTACAGCGCGACCATCAAGGACAGCGGTGGTCAGGTCCACCGCCTGGAAGACTGGGGCCGCCGCCGTCTGGCTTACCCGATCAACAAGATCCACAAAGCGCACTATGTGCTGATGAACGTCGAGTGCGGCGAAGAGGCACTGGCCGAGCTGACCACCAACTTCCGTTACAACGATGCGATCATCCGCAACCTGGTGATGCGCGAAGACGAGGCGATCAGCGAAGAAAGCCCGATCATGAAGGCGGAGAAAGAGAGCCGCGAGCGCAAGGCCGCACGCGCGGAGCGCGGCGAACGCACTGAACGCCGCGAGCGCACCGAGCAGGAAGAAAAACCTTCCTCCGATGAAGCGGAAGCAACATCTTCCGATACCGCCGAAGACGAAGAGTAAGGGGATTATCAGATGGCACGTTTTTTCCGTCGTCGCAAGTTCTGCCGTTTCACCGCCGAAGGCGTCAAGCGTATCGACTACAAGGATCTCGATACCCTGAAAGCCTACGTTTCCGAAACCGGCAAGATTGTTCCGAGCCGTATCACCGGCACCAAAGCCAAGTATCAGCGTCAGCTGGCCACCGCGGTCAAGCGCGCCCGCTATCTGGCCCTGCTGCCGTACACGGACAGCCACGAGGCCTGAGCCCGGGAACCAGAGGTTTTCGGACTTAGACGTTTTACAAGAGAAGCTATCTAGTCGTGCGCGCCCTGGCCGAAT
Organism: Microbulbifer sp.; assembly: GCF_051659245.1. Lineage (NCBI taxonomy): Bacteria > Pseudomonadati > Pseudomonadota > Gammaproteobacteria > Cellvibrionales > Microbulbiferaceae > Microbulbifer > Microbulbifer sp. The sequence goes on along the minus strand of NZ_JBOFOC010000176.1, from coordinate 28,552 downwards.
TCATCATGCGCGGGCGTGTGCGCGCGGTGCTCATCACTATGGTGGGTATACCGCTGATCAGCCCGGCGGCGCTGGCTCTGGTGAGCCTGCGTCGCGGCGGCAGCGAAGGCCTGATGGTCCTGGCCTGGGCCCTGCTGCCGGTGATTGCCGCGGGCCTGAGCGGTTATATGTCGCCGCTGATGACCGGCCTCGCCGCCAGTCATTTCGCCGCGGTCTTCTGCGGCGCGATGTTGTTGCGCGGCACCCGCTCCTGGGGTGCGGCGCTGGTGGGGGTCACCGCGGTGGCGGCAGCGGGAATTCTGCTCACCGCCCACTTTAGTGGCGGTCTGCTGCAGAGCCTGCTGGAAGCCGCGGAGGCCTCCGGCGGCGGCCAGGCGGAGCAGTTGCGCCAGGTGTTCGGCAGCGAGCCCCTGGCCACCGGCTACCTCAGCTGGGTGTCGGCGATCACTGTGGCCCTGGCCCTGGTGCTGGGCCGCTGGTGGCAAGCGCTGCTGTACAACCCCGGAGGTTTTCGCCAGGAGTTTCACCAGTTGCGCATGCCCCTGCCGCTGGCGGCTGCGGGAATGCTGCTGTGGGTCTTCGGCCTGGTGAGCGAGGGCCTGGTGTTCTGGGGGGCGGTGGTCGCCTTTCCGATGGTCGTGGCCGGCATCGCCCTGATCCACTGGCTGGTGGCAAGGCGCGGCTGGGGCAGGGGACCGCTGGTGGCCCTGTATGTGATGCTGGTAATCGCGGCACTGCCGCTGGCTGGCTTCCTTTGTGGGCTGGCGCTGATAGATAGCTGGATAGATATTCGCGGGCGCGCCGCCAAATAGGCGGTCCCGCACAAAATTGAAATTGAGGAAACCGAGATGGAAGTTATTCTGCTCGATAAAGTCGGCAAACTGGGCAACGTGGGCGACCGCGTTGAAGTGAAGGCCGGTTTCGGCCGCAACTACCTGCTGCCCACCGGTAAGGCCGTGGCCGCCACCGAAGCCAATGTCGCCGAGTTCGAAGCCAAGCGCGCCGAACTGGAAGCGGCCGCTGCGGCCAAGATCGGCGAAGCCGAGGGCCGCGCCGCCAAGCTGGCAGACCTGTCTGTAACCCTCACCGCCAAGGCCGGTGACGAAGGCAAGCTGTTCGGTTCTATCGGTACCCGCGATATCGCCGAGGCGATCACCGCCGCCGGCGTGGAAGTGACCAAGGCTGAAGTCAAGCTGCCGGAGGGCGCGCTGCGCGAAGTGGGCGAGTACGAAGTCGACGTACAGCTGCACTCTGATGTGACCCCCACCGTCAAGGTCATCATCGAAGCCGAGTAAACCGGCCTCGCCTGTTTACTCCTGTAGGAGCGGCGGGGCGGCCATCCGCCATGCCCGCGATCGGCTTTCGCTACGAAGAATGGCCGATCGCGGGCATGGCCCGCTCCTACAGGGACGCGACTGACTCGCTACGTCCCTGTGGCTCGCCCGCTTCGCGGGCAGCCTTCGGCTGTCCAAATTCGCTCCGGGCGAATTTGTCGCGCTACAATCGGGCGCTGATTCCTTCGCGGATTCAGCGCCCGCTTTGTTTCTGGTAACCGGCAAATCCCTATGCACGACGAGTACGCCGTCCCCGAAGATGAACTACAGACCGAGGAATCCTCGCCGCTGCCTCACTCCGTAGAGGCGGAACAGTCGGTGCTGGGCGGGCTGATGCTGGATTCCAGCCGCCTGGACAGCGTCGCCGAACAGCTGGGGGAGCAGGATTTCTTCGTCGCCAGGCACCGGGTGATCTTCTCGGTGATGGTGCAACTGGCAAACGGCGAGCAGCCGTTGGATATCGTCACCCTGGCGGAGGCGCTGGCCAGCCGCGACCTGCTGGCGGAAGTGGGCGGCCCCGCCTATCTGGCGGAACTGGCGGAGAATACGCCCTCCGCGGCCAATATCGTCGCCTACTCCAAAATCGTGCGCGAGCGCTCCATGCTGCGCCAGCTGATCGCCGCCGCCGGCGAGATCAGCCGCACCAGCTTCAACCCCGGCGGTCTGGCCTCCAGTGACCTGCTGCAGATGGCCGAGCGCCGGGTGGCGGAGATCGCCGAGGGGCGCGCCAAGGAGGGGGGCTTTGTCGGCGTCGATGCGCTGCTCAAAAAGACCGTCGAGCGCATCGACGAACTGTTCAAATCCGAGGGGGACATCACCGGCCTGGGCACCGGCCTCACCGAGCTGGACCAGCGCACTTCCGGCTGGCAGCCGGGGGAGCTGATTGTGCTCGCCGCGCGCCCTTCCATGGGCAAGACCGCACTGGCGCTCAACTTCGTGGAAACCGCAATGCTGTCCCAAGAGCGCCCGACCCTGGTGTTCAGCATGGAGATGCCCGCGGACAGCCTGGTGATGCGTATGCTGTCCTCCATCGGCCGCATCGACCAGGGGCGCATCCGCAACGGCAAGTTGCAGGAAGAGGACTGGCCCAAGCTCTCCAGCGCGGTACAGAAGATGAAAGGCAGGGCCCTGTACATCGACGACACCCCGGCGCTGACCCCCAGCGAAGTGCGCGCGCGCACCAAGCGCACGGTGCGCGACCACACCAACCGGCTGATGCAGGCGGACAGCAAACTCAGCCGAGAGGAGGCCGAGCGCAGAAGCATGCCGGCGCTGATCATGGTGGACTACCTGCAGCTGATGCAGGTGGCCGGCAGCACCGAAGGCCGCACCCAGGAGATCTCCGAGATCTCGCGGTCTTTGAAGGCCCTGGCGAAGGAGTACGATTGCCCGGTGATCGCCCTGTCCCAGCTCAACCGCGGTGTGGAGCAGCGCCCCAACAAGCGACCGATGAACTCCGACTTGAGGGAGTGTGTAACCGGGGACACCCCCGTCCTGTTGGCCGATGGTAAACGGATGCCGATCCGCGAACTGGAAGGGCAGGCGCCCCAAGTATTGGCCCTGGATAAGGCGGGGAAAATCGTCAGTGCCGCCAGCAGTAAGGTCTGGAAGGTCGGGCGCAAGCCGGTGTTTAAAATCCAACTGGCCAGCGGCCGCAGCATTCGCGCCACGGCCGAACACCGCCTGCTGGTGGATATGTCTTGGAAAACGGTTGGAGAAATCTCTGTCGGGGACCGCCTGGCGCTCGCGCGCAAATTGCCGCAGCCCGAAAAGGTTGAGGAGATGCCGGATCAGCAGGTGGTTCTGCTCGGTCATTTGATCGGTGACGGCAGCTACCTGAAAGGCCAGCCATTGCGCTATACCACCAATTCCGAGACTAACAGCGAGGCTGTCAGGCGTGCGGCAAGCGAAGAGTTTGGAGTTGCCGTCAACCGCCACGTCCACAAGGATGCGAGCTGGCACCAACTGGTTTTTAGTGGCAATGGCAATCGCTGGCACCCGGCGGGAATGAATTTATGGCTGCGGGAGCTGGGCGTATTTGACCAACGCTCCCACGAAAAATGCATTCCCGGTGGTGTTTTCTCTTTGTCTGACAGACAGGTGGCGCTGTTTTTGCAACATCTGTGGGCGACGGACGGGACCATCTATACGCGCCCTGCGGAGCGCAGGGGCAGCAACCTCATCCACTATTCCACCAATAGCCCGCAACTGGCCCGGGACGTTGCGCTCCTGTTGCAGAGGCTGGGGATCATCGCCCGCATACAGAAAAACCAGAAAGGAGACCATCGCCCCGGCTATCTGGTGTGTATTACCGGCGCCGACATGCAGCGCCGGTTCCTCGACCTCGTAGGCGGTTTCGGGCCCAGGGCTGTCCAGGCCGACGCACTGAGCAAGAGGTTGGCGTCGGTAAGGGGGAATACCAATGTGGACACTCTGCCGCCTTCGATATTCTCTCAGGTGAAGGCAACCATGCGGGCCCGGGGTGTTTCACAGCGGCGGATGGCGGCCCTGCGCGGAACATCCTACGGGGGCTCGGCCCATTTCAACTTCGCGCCGTCACGGGATACTGTGCGGGGTTATGCGCAGCTGTTGCAAGATGAAGATCTGGTGCAGCAGGCGGACAGCGACCTCTTCTGGGACCGGGTGGTGCGGGTGGAGCCGGACGGCGAGGAAGATGTCTACGATCTCAGTGTGCCCCTCCACGAAAGCTGGTTCGCGGACGGTATTGTCAGCCATAACTCGGGTGCCATTGAACAGGACGCGGACGTGATCCTGTTTATCTACCGCGACGAATACTACAACGAGGACAGCCCGGACAAGGGCATGGCCGAGCTGATTATCGGCAAGCAGCGCAACGGCGAGATCGGGACCTGCCGCGCCGCCTTCGTGGGCAAGTACACCCGCTTCGACAACCTGGCGCCGGAGTACTACCAGGGAGATTGATCGCGTCGGAGATGGCCGGCCGCTGGCCGGCATGCGGAGCTGGAGCTCCGCGTTCCCAGGGTGGCCAACGGCACGGTGTAGGGGTGAACTTGTGTTCGCCGAACCCGGGACCGCGGAGCTCCAGCTCCGCAAGCGGGCCCAGGCCCGCAACAGGGTAAACACAAGGTCCGCCCCTACGGGAGTGTTGAATTGTTATCCGTACAAGAAACCCGCGCGCTGGTTATTGAACGCCAGCATATCCACAAACCCTGGCCCGGCGACCTGCCGGCGCTGATCCGCCACCTGGGCGCGCTGCAGCTGGATGCCATCCAGGTGATCGCCCGCGCCCACCACCACCAGCTCTACAACCGCCTGTCGCGCTACCGCGAGAGCCAGTTGCAGAAAGCGGAGCGGCGCCGGGAGATTTTCGAGTACTGGTCCCACGCCGCCGCCTACCTGCCCATGGAGCACTACCGCTACGCGCGGGTGCGCATGGACCGCCTCCGCGAGGGACAGCGGCACTGGTTTGAGAAAAACGCCAAACTGTGCCGCTATGTGCTGGACCGGGTGCGCGCCGAGGGCGCGCTCAAGGCCAGTGACTTCGTGAAGGGGAAGGGCGGCTGGTGGGAGTGGTCCGATGAAAAGAAAGCCCTGGAGCAGCTGTTTCACGAGGGCGAACTGATGGTGAGCCACCGCGACGGCTTCCAGAAAGTCTTCGACCTGCCGGAGCGCCTGCTGCCCTCCCATATCGCCACCGATACCGCCAGCGACGCCGACTACGGCCGCCACCTGGTGCGCACTTTCCTGCGCTGCCAGGGCGTGGGCCGGCCGGAGGAGATCGCCTACCTGCGCCGCCACGACAAGCCGCTGATCAAATGCGCGGTGGACGCCATGCTGAAAAGCGGCGAACTGATGCCGTTGGGGAAGGAGCTGATACTGGCGGAGGACGGGCGGCCGACTCCGGCCAGGCCGGCCCGCCGGGCGCGCCTGCTGTCCCCCTTCGATCCGCTGGTGTTGCAGCGCAAGCGACTGAAAAGGCTGTTCGATTTCGACTACCAGCTGGAGTGCTACCTGCCGGCACACAAGCGGCGCTACGGCTATTTCTGCCTGCCGATTCTGTACGGGGATAAATTTGCCGGTGTGGCGGATTTGAAGGCGGACCGGGAGGGCGGGCTGTTGCGGATCAAATCCCTGCACTGGAAGGCGGACCCGGGCGCGGCGTTGAAGACCAGTTTTACCCGCGCCCTGGCGGGCTTTGCCCGTTTCCACGGCCTGGAGGCCCAGGCCCTGTAGGGTGCGCCGCGCGCGCCGCGAACAAAGGGGCTGTGCCCCTGATTCTAGGCCACCTTGTTCGCCAGCTCGCTCTTGATCAGCTCCAGCGCCTCTATCTGCATTGTGTCCGAGGCCTTGCGCGCGGCCCGCACATTGCCCTGGTCGATGGCGTCGTAGAGCCGCTTGTGGTTTTTGTAGCTGGCCGTCTCCACTCCTTTGATGCGGTTGGTGAAGCGGATGCTCACCCGCAGCGCCGTCTCGATAAAGCTGGAGAGCTGCATATAGAAGGGGTTGTTGGTGGCCTTGAGTATGTTGATATGGAAGGCGATATCCGCTTCCACCGGATCGCCGAGCCCCTCTTCCGCCTCTTTCATGCGCCGCAGGGCCGCGCCGATTGCGGCGATCTTGGGCTTGTCCTGGTCCTCTGCCGCCAGCGCGGCCGCTTCCTGTTCGATGGCCACCCGCAGCTGCAGGAACTCCTTGAGCATTTCCAGGGTGGGCTGGCCGCGCAGTATCCAGCCGAGTACATCCGGGTCGAACATGTTCCAGGTCTCCCGCGGCTGTACGCGGATACCCTGGCGCGGACGCGAGCTGATCAGCCCCTTGGCGGTGAGCATCTTGATCGCCTCGCGGGTGGCGCTGCGGCTGATGCCGAACTCCTCGCACAGGTGGGCCTCCGAGGGCAGGCCCTCGCCGACCCTGTAGCGGCCGCTGGCGATGGCGGCCCCCAGGGTGTGCACCAGTTGCTGGGTCAGGTTGCGCCCACTCTGTTCTCTATCCATCTTAACGTCGGTCCGTGGAGTGAATATTCATATGATAAATCTACACAATGGCCACGGCTACCCCCGGTACGATAGTTCGAGTCTGGCTGTCGGTGTTCGGAGGAGTGGTGGGGTGATTTGGCGATGATATCACGATATTTCGCCATCGTTTCGAAGATGATGCTGGAACCAGGTGAGAGATCTCTGCCCGGCAGGTTCCCGCCTCCCGCCTCCCGGCCACGGGCCATTCGCCAGTGGCCGGAGGCGTCCATCTCTACACCCGGCCGCCGTCGATCACCAGGGACTGGCCGGTGATCATCCTCGACGCCCGGGAGGCGAGGAAGAGCGCTGAATTTGCGCAATCCTCCTCGGAAATGGTGTCTTTCAGGCACTGTTGGTCGAGGCACTCCTGCAATGCCTCCGGGGTCACCCACAGCTCCTTCTGCCGCTCGGTCATCACCCAGCCGGGAATCAGGGCGTTAACGCGGATATTGTCCGGCCCCAGCTCCCGCGCCAGTGCCTTGGTGAGGCCGATGATCGCCGCCTTGGCGGTGACGTAGGCCGGGTAACCGCTCAGTCCCAGCAGGGAGGAGTTGGAGCCCACATTGATGATGCTGCCCTGCCCTTTCCCGCGCATACCCGCCGCTACCGCCTGGGCGGTAAAGAAGTGGGGGCGCAGGTTGGTGTTGATGGACTGGTCCCAGTCTTCGGGGGTGAATTCGTCGAGGGTGTGGCGGGTATCGCGGGCGGCGTTGTTGATCAGTACATCGATGGGCCCTATCTCCTGTACCGCTTCCGCCACGCAGGCCTTGAGGTGGTCCACATCGGAGATATCGCAGCTCCGATAGAAGGGCCGCGCACCCGATTGGGCCTCTATGTCGTCGCACAGATGCCCGGCCTTGTCCGCGTCCAGGGACACAAAGGCGACCCGCGCCCCCTGGGCGACAAAGGCGCGGACAAAGGCGGCGCCGATACCGGAACCGCCGCCAGTGATAAAGACCGAGGTGTCTTTGAGATCGGAATAGGTCGTTACTGCCATCGCTGCACTTTCCCCTTTATGGCCTTATGATTTTATGCATATTTATATGATAAATTGACGGCGCGGGTCTGCCAAGCGGTTTCTATCCGTTTCCGGCCACATAAAGCGGGACAACCTCCAGGCGACTTCCGTTATCCGGGGCTGCGGCAGGGTGGTTAAGGGGCAAAACCGATCGCGGCCAGCGGCCGCTCCTGCTGCAGGAGCGGCCGCTGGCCGCGATCAGTGGCGATAAAAGCCGTTTGCTCTCAGAGCCTCACCACCACATAGACTTCCCTGCCATCCCGCTGGGTCGGGAGGAAATAGTCGCTGCCGTAGCGGTAGTACTGCACTCCGTTGACGGTTTCCGCGGTGTACCCGGGGGGCAGGGTCTCCACCACTTCTCCCGGGGTATAGTCGGAAGAGGTGCTGGCCGCAGTCACCGGCGGCGGGACCACCACATAGTCGCGGCTGGCCGGGTGCCATTGGTAGTAGGCATCTGCGTACTGGAAGTAGGTGGCGCCACCGATCTCCAGCCGCACCGCACTGGTCGGCAGCGTCATCACCGAGGCGCCCAGGGGGGCGGAGACCACCACGTAGCCCGCCGGTGCCGGCCGGTAGAAATAGCCGCTGTGGTAGTAATAGGGGCGGCCGCCCACTGCCAGGCTCATGTAGCCGAATGGCAGAATGGGGGCGCTGAAGCCGATGGATATCCGCGGTCCACGGTAACGGCGGCCGTGCCGGTAGTGGTGGTGATGGTCGTAGCCGTGGCGCTGGTGGCCGGGTGTTCGCGCGTCGGCGGGTGGGATGAAGGCGAATGCCCCCAAGGCCACGATAGCTGCGGCGCCGATCAGGGTTTTTAACGTTTTCACAGCCTTTCCTACTAAGCGATTACTTACATCGTTTAAATATTAACCCTCTTTGGGCCGGGAGCGCCACGCCTGCGCGTTAAGAAGTGCCAAACGGACGCCGGCCTTCGCCGGGCGGTCGCTGGAGGTTATCCGCGGACCACAGGGTCATCGATGTACTGGAGAGGTCTGCGTAGGAGCGGCCCATGGCCGCGATCGAGCCCGCTTCGTAGTGTAGTCCAGTCGCGGGCATTGGCCCGCTCCTACAAAATGCGTCAGCGGTTGCGCTGTACGATTCCCATCAGCTTGTACAGCAGTTGCGCGGCGGCGAAGTCGTAGGCATGGAAGCCCTCGATAGGGGCGAATTCCAGCAGGTCGAAGCCGATAATCTCCCGCTGCCGGGCCACCGACTCGAACAGGTTGAGGGTCTGGTACCAGCCCAGCCCGCCGGGCACCGGAGTGCCGGTGGAGGGGAAAACCGACGGGTCTATGCCGTCTACGTCCAGGGTGAAGAATACCTTCTTCGGGAAGTCCTCCGGCAGATCGAATTCCTGCACATCGGTAGGCACCAGCTGGTGGGCGTCCAGGTAGTGCACGCCGTACTTGTCGCGCGCGCCCATTTCCTCCTCGCAGTAGGCGCGGATACCCAACTGGAACAGCGGAATACCGGCCTCAACCACCAGGCGCATCACACTGGCGTGGCTGTGCTTTTCCCCTTCATAGCGGTCGCGCAGGTCCGCGTGGGCGTCTATCTGCACCACGCCGAAGTCCTCTACACCCGCGTCCAGGTAGCCCTTGATCACGCCCCAGGTCACCGAGTGCTCGCCGCCGATGGCCACCGGCATTTTGCCAAGCTCGAGAATCCCGCGGGTGGCCGCGGCGATATTGCCCATCACCTGCTCGGGCTTGCCGGAGACGTCCACCGCAGCGCGGGTATAGATGCCCAATTCGCAGGGGGAGGAGAAGTTGTCGAAGGTTTCCAGTTGCTGCGAAGCCTCGATAATCGCAGCGGGGCCCCGGCCGGTGCCGCCGCCGTAGGACACGGTGGCCTCGTAGGGAATCGGCAGGATATGGAACAGGGCTTCTTCCGGTCTGGGTTGTTCGATTTCCGAGCCCAGGAAAATGGCTTTCTCGTCGTCCATGAATTAACCCCTTAGTAGGAGCGGCCCCTGGCCCCTCTCCCCCGGCCCCTCTCCCGCAAGCGGGAGAGGGGAGCTATTCTTTCGAGTCCCGAGTCCCGAGTCCCGAGTCCCGAGTCCCGAGTCCCGAGTCCCGAATTATGAAAGGCGGCCCTTGAAGTCTTCGTAGCCGAACTCTTTGACAATTTTCAGCTCGTCGGTTTTCGAATTCCACAGCGCGATCGCCGGCAGCGGAATGCCGTTGAAGGTATTGGTTTTGACCATGGTGTAGTAGGCCATTTCCTCGAACACCAGGCGGTCGCCGATTTTCAGCGGATCGGCGAAGCTGTATTCGCCGATGCTGTCGCCAGCCAGGCAGCTCTGGCCGCCCAGGCGGTAGTCGTGGGGCAGTTCGCCGGGGCGGGCGGCGCCGGTGATGTCCGGGCGGTAGGGCATTTCCAGCACGTCCGGCATATGGCAGGTGGCGGAGGTGTCCAGGATCGCCTGATTGCGGCCGTTCCAGGTGAGATCCACCACTTCGCCCACCAGCACGCCGGCGAACAGCGAAATCGCCTCGCCGGGCTCCAGGTAAACCTGCACATTATGTCTGTCGGCAAAGGCGCGCACTGCGTTCACCAGTTCATCCACCTGGTAGTCACAGCGGGTGATATGGTGGCCGCCGCCGAAATTGATCCACTCCATCTGCGGGATCAGGTCTTTAAATTTGTCCTCCACCGCGGCGATGGTGCGCTCCAGCGGTTTGAAATCCTGCTCGCACAGTGTGTGGAAGTGCAGGCCGCTGATACCGTGGAGATCCTCTCCGTCGAACAGTGAGCGCACTATGCCCAGGCGCGAGCAGGGCGCGCAGGGATCGTAGAGGTCTGTGTGTCCCTCGGAGTGTTCCGGGTTGATGCGCAGGCCGAAGCGCAACTCCGGCCTTTTGTTCTGCATTTCCAGACACAGATCTTTGTAGCGCTTCCACTGGGAAAAGGAATTGAAAACCACATGGTGGGCGAATTGCAGTATTTCCCGCAGTTCGCTCTCCTTGTAGCCGGCGCTGAATACGTGCACCTCTTTGTCGAGGGCGCGGCCGCCGTACTCCTCGTAGCCGAGTTTCGCCTCGAACAGGCCGGAGGCAGCAGTGCCGGACAGGTACTCGGCGACGATGGGGCCGACGCTGAACATGGAGAAGGCTTTCAGCGCCGCCAGCACCTTGGCGCCGCTGCGTTTTTGTACATCGGCCAGCACTTCCAGGTTGTCGCGCAGCGCTCTTTCGTCGACGACGAAACAGGGGGACGGCACGCGGCTGGGGTCGAAGTTGCCGAAGTAGTCGATTCGGGGAGTCAGGTCCATAGGCAGCTTTGTCTCGTAGGATGGGCAAAGGAGCGCAGCGACGTGCCCATCAATTTGCGCTGATGGGCACGCTGCGCTTTGCCCATCCTACAGGTGGCCGCAAGTTTCTATTGGAACGGCTTGTCCAGCCAGGTCTCCTGCCACGGCAGGCCGTACTGGTTGAGGTCGGCCATAAATGGGTCCGGGTCCATCTGCTCCATGTTCCACACGCCGGGCTTCATCCATTTGCCTTCCAACATCATCTTGGCGCCGATCATCGCCGGCACGCCGGTGGTATAGGAGATGGCCTGGGACTGGACCTCCTTGTAGCACTCCTGGTGGTCGCAGATATTGTAGACGTAGTAGATTTTTTCCTGGTCGCCCCCTGTTCTGTCTTTAGGGATGCCGCGGATGATATTGCCGATGCAGGTTTTGCCCTTGGTCAGTGGGCCCAGGCTGGCGGGGTCGGGGAGCAGCGCTTTCAGGAACTGGATCGGCGCGATTTCCTGGCCCTGGAATTCGATCGGCTCGATGCTGGTCATGCCGACGTTCTGCAGCACTTCCAGGTGTTTCAAATAGTTGGGCGAGAAAGTCATCCAGAAACGCGCGCGCTCGATTTCCGGCAAGTGCTTGCTGAGGGACTCCAGTTCCTCGTGGTAGAGGAGATAGATATCCTTTTCGCCGATGCCTGCCGGGAAGTCGAAAACCCGCTTTTCTTCCATCGGTTTGGTGGTGACCCACTCGCCGTTTTCCCAGTAGCGCCCGTTGGCGGTGATCTCGCGGATGTTGATCTCGGGATTGAAGTTGGTGGCAAACGGCAGGCCGTGGTCGCCGGCGTTGCAGTCGAGAATATCCAGGGTCTTGATGCGGTCGAAGTGGTGCTTCTTCGCGTAGGCGGTGAACACGCTGGTCACGCCCGGGTCGAAGCCGCTGCCGAGCAGCGCCATCAGGCCGGCTTTCTCGAATTTTTCGTGGTAGGCCCACTGCCACTTGTATTCGAACTTGGCCTCTTCCGGCGGCTCGTAGTTGGCGGTGTCCAGGTAGTGCACGCCGGTTTCCAGGCAGGCGTCCATGATGTGCAGGTCCTGGTAGGGCAGGGCCACGTTGATCACCATATCCGGCTTGACCTTCTCGATCAGCGCCACCATTTCGCCCACGTGGTCCGCGTCCACCTGCGCGGTGTCGATCTTGCGCGGCAGCATCTCGGCGATCTTGTCGCACTTGCTCTTGGTGCGGCTGGCCAGGGTGATCTTCTCGAATACCTCCGGTACCTGCGCGCACTTGTGCGCGACCACCTGGCCGACGCCGCCGGCGCCGATAATCAGTACATTGGCCATAAAAATCTCCTTATTCTTTGCGGAACCTAAGCCGCTTAAAATTTTAGGATGCCGAAAGTGCTATACCCTCGATAGGGTGTACGGGCGGCCCTGCTGCCGGTGGCCGTCCGCTCAACAGCCTCATCGGCAATCGTTTCGCGGACGGCCACCGGCATCAGTGCCTTCGCCTCAGCGCGTAGGCGGATAAGCGTCACGCGCATCCGCCGCGAAAGGTTGGTGGATGCGCTGGCGCTTATCCACCCTACAATCTTTCCCGAGTCCCGAGTCCCGAGTCCCGAGTCCTTATTTTTCAAAATACGTATAACCACTCATACTAGCGGTATAAGTGTGCAAAATCTGCTTGCGCTGTTGCGGGCTGATCTTGCCGTCCTTCACCGCGCGCTCGGCGAGCTTGCGGAAGCGCTCGAACAGGTCCTGCGGCCGGTACTCCACGTAGCTGAGCACGTCGGCGATGCTGTCGCCGTGGATTTCCCGACTGTAGTCGAAGTTGCCGTCGTCGTGAATGCGCACTGAGACCACGTTGGTGTCGCCGAACAGGTTGTGCAGGTCACCCAGGGTCTCCTGGTAGGCGCCCACCAGGAAGGCGCCGAGGATGTAGTCCTCGTCGCCCACGAGGGGGTGCAGCGGCAGCGTCTTGTGCTCCTCCTGGCGGCCGATAAAGCGGTCTATCTTGCCGTCGCAGTCGCAGGTGATGTCGGCGATGATCGCCGAGCGGGTGGGTGCTTCGCCGTGGCGGTGGATCGGCAGCACCGGGAATACCTGGTCGATGGCCCACATATCCGGCAGCGACTGGAAGACGCTGACGTTTGCGTAATAGATGTCCGACAGTACTTCCGGCAGCGCCTGCAGGTCCACCGGTACTTCCTCCGCTTCGTCGAGCAGCGCGCGGATCTTCTGCGCGCCCTGCAGGAACAGGTTTTCCGCGTTGGCGCGCTCGCGCAGGCTGACCTGGCCGTGCAGGTAGAGGGCGCGCACCTCGTCGCGATAGTAGAGGGTGTCGTTATAGCTCTCCTGCAGGTTTTTCGCGCTGACGCTGTTCACCGCATCCTGCAGGTTGCGCAGCATCGGGTGGTCGCCCTCGTTGATTTTGGTGTGTTCCAGCTCCACCGGCTCGAAACGGGTGGTGTCGAGGATATCGAACAGCAGCACCGAGGAGTAGGCCACGGTGGCGCGTCCGGACTCGGTGATAATCACCGGGTGTGCGACGCCCTCGCTGTCCAGAGTGCCCATAATGGCTTCCACCACGTCCACGCAGTACTCGTTCAGGGAGTAGTTCTTGGAGTGGGTGTAGTTGGTTTTGGAACCATCGTAGTCCACCGCCAGACCGCCGCCCAGATCCAGGTAGCCCATGGCCGCCCCCTCTTCCACCAGGTCGGCGTAGTAGCGGCAGGCTTCCAGTACCCCGGTGCGGATATCGCGGATATTCGGCACCTGGGAACCCAGGTGGTAGTGCAGCAGCTTGAGGCAGTCGAGCATATCGTGGCGGCGCAACTGGTCCACCATGGCGATCAGGTCGTTGCTGCCCAGGCCGAAGATGCTGCGGTCGCCGCTGGTGGCGTTCCAGTAGCCGCCCACCTTGGAGGCGAGTTTGATGCGCGCCCCTATGTTGGGGCGCACCTGCTCCCGCTCCGCGCAGCGGATGATGGTTTCCACTTCCGCGGGGGTTTCCACCACAAAGAAAATCTGCACGCCCAGGCGCTGGGCCTGCAGGCCCAGGTTGATGAATTCCTCGTCCTTGTAGCCGTTGCAGATAATCAGCGATTCGGTGTTGTCGAGGATCGACAGCGCGGCGATCAGCTCCGCCTTGCTGCCCGCCTCGAATCCGTGGCCGAAGCGGCGTCCGGCGCTGGCGATCTCCTCGATCACCTGGCACTGCTGGTTCACCTTGATGGGGAAGACGCCGCGAAACACATTGCGGTAGCCGCAGTCGGCGATGGCGCGGGCGAAGGATTCGTTGATACGGGCGATCTGCGCGTCCAGCAGGTTCTCGATGCGCAGCAGCAGCGGCATGCCCAGGCCGCGCTCGGTGGCGCCGCGGGCGATGTCCATCAGGGAAACGGCGCGGGTTTCACCGCTCGCGGTCTCCACCTGCACGGTCACTTCACCGGCCTTGTCCAGGTCGAAATAGCCGGCGCCCCAGTTGCGGATTCCGTAGAGTTCGGCGGAGTCTTCGCAGGTCCAGTCCTGTATTTGTCGCTGTTTCATGGCGCCTGTTTGGTTGGAGTGTTTCGGGGCGCGAATCTTGGGCCCAGAAAGGGCGGAAAGCAATAACTATAGATAAGAAAAACGCTGTTTTTTAGCGGGTAAAATTAAATTTTTGTTCAGTTTTTGCCGGGTGGAAGAAGATCCAGATGAAGTGCGCGAGTAAGCCTCGCCGGCGCAAAGTAAGTAACGGGGCGGGGCGCTGCAACCCGTTTTCCACAAAAAAAAGGCGGCCACAGGGGCCGCCGGCAACAGGGGTTGAAAACTCAGTAGAAGCCTGGGTTGGCCACTACCCGGTAGCCCCGATGGCGAGCGTCCCAAAGGTAGTAGGTATCGTAGGCCACGTAGTAGTTGTGGCCGCCGAACGCCAGGGTCACCGCAGAGGCGGGCAGGCTGTACACTATGGCGCCGATCGGCGGTTGTGCGACCACATAGCCGTACCGGTGGGGACGGTAGAAGATGCCGTCGCTGTAATAGAAGCCCAGTCCGCCGAAGCTGATGCGTACAAAGTTGCGCGGCAGGCGGTTCCAGCGGTAGCCGTAGCCGTAGTGGCGCGGGCGCCAGCGGTGGCGGTGCCTGTAGCCGTGCTTGTAGTGATGGCGATCACCGTAGTGGCGCTTTCTGTCGCGGTGTCCCCAGTCCCTGTTGTGGTGTCCCCAGTCCCTGTCGTGGTGCCTCCGGCCTTTGTAGTGATGTCTCCGGCCCTTGTCGTGATGCCTCCGGCCCTTGTCGTGATGCCTCCGGCCCTTGTCGTGGTGCTTGCGGCCTTTGTCGCGATGTCCCCGGCCCCGGTCGTGCCCGCGATCTTCGCGGTGGGCCGGTCCGGCGGCGTAGGACAGTTTGCGTTCCGGGCCCTTGTAACCGAAGCGGTCGTCGCGGTCCGCCAGGGCCGGTCCCGCCAACAGCAGGCCGGCAATGGCGGCGAGGGTGGTCAGTTTGCTCAGGGGCTTTTTCATGGCGCTCTCTCCAGTGCCGTTGAACGGCATCTCGTAATACTGGTGGCCAGTGTGTCCCCGGGGGACTGAATCATTCCTGAACCGGGCGAAATCTTTTTTTGCTATGATGCCGCGCTCATCCTCCCACAGGGGTAGAGATCGCGATGCAAGTGTTTCACCATGTGGCCAGCCTGCGCCGGGCGCTGGCGGAGGCCCGCGCCGCCGGCAAGACCATCGGCTTCGTGCCCACCATGGGCAACCTGCACGACGCCCATATCGAGCTGGTCAAAACCGCCCGACAGCACTGTGACCAGGTAGTCGTATCCATCTTTGTAAACCGGCTGCAATTCGGCCTGAACGAGGACTGGGACAAGTACCCGCGCACCCTGGAACAGGATACCGCGCGCCTGCGCGAGGCGGATTGCGACTTCCTGTTCCACCCGGAGGAGAGCGAGATCTACCCGAACGGGATGGACCAGCAGACCCGGGTGATCTGCCCGGCGATGACCGACGTGCTCTGCGGTGCCAGCCGACCCGGCCATTTCGAGGGTGTGACCACGGTGGTGGCCAAGCTGTTCAATATCGTGCAGCCCCACAGGGCGGTGTTCGGTATCAAGGATTTCCAGCAACTGGCGGTGATCCGGCGGATGGTGGAGGACCTGTGCATCCCGGTGGAGATCATCGCCGCGCCGGTACACCGGGAGGCGGACGGCCTGGCCATGAGTTCGCGCAACGGCTACATCACCCCGCAGGAGCGCCCGCGGGTGGCGGTGCTCAACCAGTCGCTGAACTGGGCCAGGGAGCAGATTGAGAGCGGCTGCCGCGACTTCTCCGACCTGGAGGCTGAGGCGAAGAAACGTATCGAGCAGGCGGGTTTCCGCGTGGACTATTTCTCCATCTGCAACAGCAGAACCCTGGAGCCCGCCGCGGACGACGACGGGGAGATCACCGTGCTCGGCGCCATCTACACCAGCGCCGCGCGGCTGATCGACAACGTATCCCTGCAACTTTAAAGGGGGGTGAAGATGCAAATTGAGCTGTTGAAGTGCAAACTGCATATGGCCGCCGTCACCCAGGCGGAACTCTGGTACGACGGCTCCTGCGCCATCGACCAGGATCTGGTGGAGCTGGCCGGCCTGCGCGAATTCGAGAAGATCGATATCTATAACGTGAGCAACGGCGAGCGCTTCCACACCTATGTGATTCTCGCCGAGCGCGGCTCCGGCACCATCTCCATGAACGGCGCCGCGGCGCGCCGGGTGCAGGTGGGCGACCGCATCATCATCGCGTCCTACGCGCAAATGAGCGAGCAGGAGGCCGACAGCTTTAAACCGAAACTGGTTTACCTGGACGAAAGCAATCGGGTGGAGCGCAGTACCAATACCATCCCCGTGCAGTTGGCCGAAGCCTGATTCCCCTCGTAGGAGCCTTGCCGCCATGCCCGTCGGTTTTATTTCCAGCCCCGCCTGCACCGGCCACGATATGGGGGCAGGGCACCCGGAGTGCCCGGCGCGCCTCGATGCGATTCGCGATCAGCTGCTCTCCAGTGGTATCGATGTAGCCTTGCGTCACTTCGACGCGCCGGCGGCCAGCCGCGCGCAGCTGGAGCTGGTACACGATCCGGATTATGTCGAATCCATCTTTGCGCGCGCGCCCAAGGAGGGCATCGAACAGCTGGACCCGGACACCTGCATGAATCCGGCTTCGCTGGACGCCGCGCTGCACGCCGCCGGCGCGGTGGTGTCGGCGGTGGACCGGGTGATGGCCGGGGAGATACCCTCCGCTTTCTGTGCCGTGCGCCCGCCGGGCCACCATGCCGAGCGGGACAGGGCCATGGGCTTCTGCCTGTTCAACAATATTGCTATCGGTGCGGCCTGGGCGCGTGAGCAATATGGCCTGGAGCGCGTCGCCATCGTCGATTTCGACGTGCATCACGGCAATGGCACGGAAGATTTCGTGAAGGGGCGGGAGGGCTACCTGCTCTGCTCCAGCTTCCAGCACCCCTACTACCCGTTTTCCGGCACCGGCGAGCTGCCGGACAATGTGATCAATACACCGCTGGAGGCCGGCGCCGGCGGGGCCGGGCTGCGCCGCGCCGTCGAGGATACCTGGCTGCCGGCCCTGGAGAATTTCCGGCCGCAGATGCTGTTCGTGTCGGCCGGCTTCGACGGCCACCGGGAAGACGACCTGGCCCAGTTGCGCTTCGTTGAGGACGATTACCGCTGGGTTACGGAAACGATCAAAGCGGTCGCCGACCGCCATGCGGGCGGGCGTATCGTATCCGCACTGGAAGGTGGCTATGCATTGAGCGCGCTCGGCCGCAGCGTCGTCGCCCACCTTCAGGGTCTGATCGGCAGTTAGCGGCCAATTGGTCTCCCCGGGTAGAAGCCGTTTCATAACGTAGCGAGCGGGTGGCTGGTGGCGGCCGCCGGAGCGGAGGCACCGGAATGTACACGTAGTACCTGAGGATGCCGACCGGGCTGGCGCACCAGCACCGCCGGACGCCGCCAGGCGCCCGCGCAGTAGTTATGAAGCAGCTTCTATGAAAGCCCATTGCCATCGGGCTATTATGGAGAGAAACATCTGAATAATAAGGGAGAAAATGATGTCTGAAGTACATACCCGCCCTGTACCCGCAGAATTCGCCGATAGAGCGCATATCGGCGCCGAAGACTACGAGAAAATGTACCGCGAGTCGGTCGAAAATCCGGAGGCCTTCTGGTCCCAACAGGCCAAGGATTTCCTGCAGTGGGAGAAGCCGTTCACCAGGGTGGTCGAGGAAGACCTGAAGCGCGGCCACGCCGCCTGGTTCGCCGACGGCCAGCTCAACGTCACCGTCAACTGTATCGACCGCCACCTGCCCAATCGCGCGGAGCAGACCGCGATTATCTGGGAGGGCGACGATCCCGCCGACAGCCAGACGATCACCTATCGCCAGTTGCATGAAAATGTCTGCCGTCTCGCCAATCTGCTTAAATCCCGCGGGGTGAAAAAGGGCGATCGCGTGTGCATCTATATGCCGATGATCCCCGAGGCCGCCTACGCGATGCTCGCCTGTGCGCGCATCGGCGCGGTGCATTCGGTGGTGTTCGGCGGCTTCTCCCCCGACTCGCTGAAAGACCGCATCCTGGACTCCGACTGCCGCCTGGTGATCACCGCTGACGAGGGCGTGCGCGGTGGCAAAAAAGTCCCGCTCAAGGCGAATGTGGACAAGGCCCTCGCCCACTGCCCCGACGTACACACCGCCGTCGTGGTCAAGCGCACCGGCGCCAATATCGATTGGAACAGCAAGCGCGATATCTGGTATGCCGAATCCGTTGCGGAGATGGAAGCCGACTGCGCACCGGAGCGGATGAATGCGGAGGACCCGCTGTTTATCCTCTACACCTCAGGCTCCACCGGCAAACCCAAGGGGGTGCTGCACACCACCGCCGGCTATCTGCTGATGACCGCCATGACCTTCAAGTACGTCTTCGACTACAAGGAGGGCGACGTCTTCTGGTGCACCGCCGACGTGGGCTGGGTCACCGGCCACAGCTATATCGTCTACGGGCCCCTATGCGCGGGGGCTATCACCCTGATGTTCGAGGGCGTGCCCACCTATCCGGACGCCTCCCGCTGCTGGCAGGTGGTGGACAAGCACAAGGTCAATATCTTCTACACCGCCCCCACCGCCATCCGCGCTTTAATGGGAGCCGGCGACGAATTCGTCACCAGAACCGACCGCAGCTCGCTGAAACTGCTCGGCACCGTGGGCGAGCCGATCAATCCGGAAGCCTGGGAGTGGTACTACAAGGTGGTCGGCGACGAGCGCTGTCCCATCGTCGACACCTGGTGGCAGACCGAGACCGGCGCCCACCTGATCACCCCGCTGCCCGGCGCCACCGAGCTCAAACCCGGCTCCGCCGCAGTCCCCTTTTTCGGCGTGCAGCCGGCACTGCTGGACGAAAAGGGCAAAGAGATCGAGGGCGAAGGCGAGGGCGCGCTGGTGATGAAATCCAGCTGGCCCAGCATGATCCGCAGCGTTTACGGTGACCACCAGCGCATGGTGGACACCTACTTCTCCAGTTTTCCCGGCTACTACTTCACCGGCGACGGCGCCCGCCGCGATGCCGACGGCTACTACTGGATCACCGGCCGTATCGACGACGTGCTCAATGTCTCCGGCCACCGCCTGGGCACCGCGGAAATCGAGAGCGCCATAGTCCTGCACGACGACACCGCCGAGGCCGCGGTGGTGGGCTATCCCCACGATATCAAGGGCCAGGGGATCTACGCCTATGTGACCTTGAAGGCGGGCCACGAGCCGAGCGACGAATTGCGCAAGGAACTGATCGACCTCTGCGTCAAGGAGATCGGTCCCATCGCCAAACCCGATGTGATCCAGTGGGCGCCGGGACTGCCCAAGACCCGCTCCGGCAAGATCATGCGCCGCATACTGCGCAAGATTGCCGGCAATGAGCTGGACAACCTCGGCGACACCTCCACCCTGGCGGATCCGTCGGTGGTGGATCAACTGATCGAGCACAGGGCCAATCGCTGATCACCGCCATCGGAGAGGCCGGGCAATGCCCGGCTTGTGGTTTGCCCGGGGCGGGGAAGGTCGCTAAAGTTGGGAGGTAGCACCAACGAGGTTGCCGATATGTCCACCCTGAGCGAACGAATCACCATAAACCCACAACAGTGCGGCGGGCGCCCCTGCATCCGCGGAATGCGCATCCGCGTATCCGATGTACTGGACCTGCTGGCAAACGGGCTCAGCACCGAGCAGGTACTGGCGGAAATGCCCGATTTGGAGCCGGAAGACATCTCTGCCGCGCTACAGTTCGCTGCCTGATGCACTGACCATCCGATCCTGGCCGGCAAGGAATTTGGCATCGGATCCTACTCGGTGCAATGGCTGGGCTGTCGATATCCGCGGGCAATGAATTTTTTTGTTGTGGATCACCTCGGGCAATACCTCAAACGTAACTGCTCACCCATAGGGGATCCCGCAGTGATCTAAGGGAACCACCCTGTAGGAGCCTGCTTGCAGGCGAACGGGTCAGAGCTTCGTAGCTTTTTCGCCTGCAAGCAGGCTCCTACAGGGGGAGTAGTTACCCTATGTGGACTGCCTTAAAAAGGTCTTGCCCAGCGAATCCTGCGAAAATTGCCCTGCCGTCTCAGTGCTATTGAAGTTTTGCCCGGAGCGGTTGCACTTTTTGAGCAGAGGGAGCCGCTGGTGGAGATCGGTTAGGTGTATCGACGCTGCCGGACCCGTCGGTGGGGGACGAGCTGATCGACAGGTGAAAACGAGAATGATACCGGGCAATTGCCCGGTTTGATTGCTGTGTTGATAAGGGAATTCCAATGAAAAACAAAATAATAGCTTTGATGCTGTCTATCCTTATTGCTTCTTGTGCCTCGGTACGTCCAAAAGAAGCCTCGAACTATGAGGTCGATCTTCGGGCTCCCGAAGAGACGGAAAATTTTGTCCTCGTCAATAAAGAGGTCTATGACGACCCTCTGCTCGGAATCATTTTGGAATACGAAAACAAAAGATATCCAACTGATAATATCGATGTGTTTGTATATCCAGTCAGCAGGACCAACTGGGACGACCGGGATTCTGTAATAGATGACGAGTTGAAATCTGTGCTCCAGGAGATAGACAGAGCAATTGAGTATGGCTACTACGCCTCTCGGGAGGAGGAGGAAACCGGTGCCTGGAGCTTCAGCTCAGGGGAGAGAAATTTCAAAGGCGGAAAATCTTCATTCGCCCTGCATAGTAAAGACAATGTAATGCTTCACTCCAATGCCTATGTGTTTATCGCAGAAGATAAATTTATAAAATTTCGTACGAGCTTCGATAGCAGGGCGACAGTGGAGTGGGATGGAGATGAGGCTGTTAAAGAATTGCTTCCGGCAATTGAAGTTCCACTGGAATCTGTGTATATGAAAAACCTGCGGGCGGCTCACAGGGAAAAAATGACACAGGATCTTCTTAGGGCTCTTATGCAGGCCGTCAAGGAAGATTCACAATAGGCGATAATCATTCCGGGAAATCTGATGCTGGCGGCTACCGGCTTTGGGTTTTTATCGATATACCTGCTGGCAGCGGGGAGAAGATAATTCCAATGAGTGTAAATAATGAATAAAAATACCGACATCAACTCGATAGTTGTACTTCTTCTGCTCTGTGTTCTGGGTGCCGCTGCCAACGCCGGTGCCTCCGGAGAGCGCATCGCCCTGAAGTCGGAGGTGCTGCAGGAGGAGCGCGCGATACAGGTTCTCCTGCCGGAGGGTTATTGGGTCGATAAAGACACCAGCTACCCGGTGGTCTACCTGCTGGACGGGGACTATAACTTTCACGGCGTGTCCGGCATGCTCGACCTGCTGGCGAACAAGGGGCAGATGATCCCGGAAGTGATTCTTGTCGGGATTGCCGACAAGGGAACACTCCGCTACCGGGAGAATATGACGCCGGCCAACGGCGACGGCAAGGGAGGGAAAGCCGGTCAATTCCTGAATTTCCTGGAAAAGGAGCTGAAACCCTATATCGACCGGCACTATCGGTCCGCGCCAAACGCGACGCTGGTGGGGCAGTCCATCGGTGGCCTGTTCACGATCAATGCACTACTGAAAAAGCCGGACAGCTTCGACCATTACGTGGCCATCAGTCCCGCTCTCTGGGTAAGTGACCATCAACTGGAAAAAAACGCGGCGGAGCTGGTCGGCAAAAAGAGCTATCGGGGGAAAACCCTCCACTTGTCGTTGGCGGACGAGACCCGTATGGGGGTCTACGGATTCCTGGAAGTGCTGGACCGGAAGGATGTGCAGGGCATCGAATGGCAGTTCACCCATTACGGGGATGAAAACCATAACTCCGTCGGCCTGCCCGCGCTGCGCGACAGCCTGAAAGATATCTTCGACGGCTGGTACCTGTCCGGGAGCGAGATATCCGCAATGGAACCGGACGGTGTCCTGGCGCATTACAGGGCGCGGATGGATGCATTCGGCATCAACCAGCCCATACCGACGTCCAGCGTAAAAAGCGTGGTTCGGGCGTTGTATAACCGGGAGAGGACCGGGGAAATTGACGCACTGGTTGCGCGGGTGAGGCGGGATCTCCCCGTGTCTGAGCGGGATTTTATCATTATGCAGGCCGCCTATGCGGGCCATTTCGACTCCCCGAAAAGGGCGCTGGAAATACTCCGGGAATCGGAGTCCCGTTTTTCCGCTTCGGTAAAGTACCTGCAGGAAATCGCCGGCGTCTATGAACAGTTGGATAACCTCCGGAAGGCCCGCGAATACTACCAGAGGGCCGCCGTACTGGCGGAGCGACAAAATGCGGGGCAGTGGCAGATGAACATTCTTAATGCGGCTCTGATGCGCACCGAAGCCTGACCCTGAAAATTACCCAACAGGAACACAGCTATGTCCGATACACCAGCCACCCCCTGCGGGCAGTCGGCCATGAAACTGCGCCTGGCCACTCCCGCCGATCTGGACCTGCTGCGCCACTGGGACGAGCAACCCCACGTGATCGCCGCAGACCCGAACGACGACTGGGACTGGGAGGAGGAGCTGGCGCGCAATCCCGACTGGCGCGAGCAACTGATCGCCGAGCTGGATAGCCGGCCGATCGGTTTTATGCAGATTATCGATCCCGCATTGGAGGACAGCCACTACTGGGGCGATGTGCCGGGGAATCTCCGCGCCATCGATATCTGGATCGGCGAGGCGCGGGACCTGGGCCGGGGCTACGGCACCCGGATGATGGAACTGGCTCTCGACCGCTGTTTCGCGGATCCGGCGGTGACGGCGGTATTGATCGATCCGTTGGCAAGCAATGTTCGTGCGCACCGTTTTTACGAGCGGGTCGGCTTCAGGTTTGTCGAGCGGCGCCAGTTTGGCGAGGACGACTGTTTCGTCTTTCGCCTGGAACGTGCAGAATATCCCTGCAAATAGGTTTTGGGGACGCCGGGTGAACGAACAGCAGTATCTTTGCGAACACTACAGGTTCAACGCCGAGCAGCGGCTGAAGGGCTTCAACTTTTTCGTCGTTCTGTCGATGTTCGCCGAAGGCGGTATCTTTACCGCGGTTGAAAAGGGCTTCCATCCCCTGAGCCTGGCGCTGCTCGGCGGTTTTGTGGTGATACTCTCATCGGTTTTCTGGTTGGTTGACGCGCGCAGCCGGGAGCTGCTCAGCCTGGCGGTTCCAGGGCTCAAAAAACTGGAAGGCGATCTTTCGGAGGAGTGCAGATTGTTTACCCGGGACAGCGCGGAAAAGGGCAGCTTTGTCCGATACACCTTCGCGATACGCGCGCTGCTTATCGGCCAGTTTATCTTTGGCACCGGCGTGGCCTGCTACGGCCTCTATCTGTGGTTGCTGGTGCCGACAACATAGGGCGGAGCCGTGAACCTGCTGTTTGTCTGTAGTGAAAACCGCCTGCGCAGCCCCACTGCGGAAGCGGTTTTTTCACATTACCGGGGTGTCAATGCGCTTGGCGCGGGGATCAATCCGGCTGCGGCCAGGACGGTGAGCCGGGACTTGATCGAGTGGGCGGACCGGGTATTTGTTATGGAGGCCTTCCACCGGGAACTGCTGTTGGAAAAATACCCGGATCTGCTCAATGACAGGCGGTTGGTGTGCCTGAATATCCCTGACAGGTTTGCCTATATGGACCCGGAGCTTGTGGAATTGCTGGAGTCCGGAGTATCCGAATACCTCCGCCCGGACTAAAGCCGAATGACCTGCATTCACAGCTTCGAACCGATTGCGGCCGGGGGCGTCGAACGCCTGATCCTCGGTTCCATGCCGGGCAGGGCTTCGCTGCGCGCGAAGCAGTATTACGCTCATCCGCGCAATGCCTTCTGGCGAATTATTGAATCGGTGCTGGCGCTTGCCCCCGGGCTGAGCTACGAGCAACGCTGTGCACAGCTGGTAAAGCATCGGATCGCGCTCTGGGATGTAGTGAAGAGCTGCACCCGATCGGGCAGCCTGGATTCGGATATTGTCGCTTCGTCCATAGTACCGAACGATTTTGCCGGATTTCTCGCCGATCACCCGGGAATCGGGCATATCTATTTCAACGGCGCCAAGGCGGAGCAGATGTACCGGAAATATGTACTTCCAACACTGCCCGAGCAATACGCCGCTCTTCCCGCCCTGAGGTTGCCCTCCACCAGTCCGGCCCACGCCTCGCTCAGCTTTTCGGGTAAACTCGAGCGGTGGCGCGCTATCGTTGAGTAAGAGAGGTTATCATGGATTCGTTATTGCCCATGGGGCGTGAAGTGCTCGTCAGCCAGCCTGTAGCCTATGGAACCATCGCCAGGCTCGGGAACGCCAAAACGGATTGAGGAGGAGAAGGATGCTGGACCATATCGGCCTGCAGGTGCACAGTTACGAGCGCAGCAAGGCCTTCTACCAGGAAGCACTGGCGCCGCTGGGCTATCAGCTGATCCTGGAGTACGCCGACTGGGGCGGCTTCGGAATCGGCGGCAAGCCGGATTTCTGGATACAGGTGGGCAAGCAGGTGAGGCCCGGGCTGCATATCGCCTTCCGCGCGGATAGCCGGGAAATGGTCGACGCATTCTATCGCGCCGCGCTGGATGCCGGCGGCAAGGACAACGGCCCGCCCGGCCTGCGCGAGATCTACCACCCCGATTACTACGGCACCTTCGTGATGGACCCGGACGGGCACAACATCGAAGCGGTCTGCCACACGCCGGTGCAGCCGTGAAGATCGTCGGCCTGATTGGGGGAATGAGCTGGGAGTCCACCCAGATCTACTACCGGCGTATCAACGAACTGGTGAAGGAGCGCCTCGGCGGCCTGCACTCGGCGCGCCTGCTGCTCTACAGTGTCGATTTTCACGAGATAGAGCAATTGCAACACGCCGGTCGCTGGGAAGAGGCTGGTGAACTGCTGGCGGCCGCGGCGCGGTCACTGGCGGCGGCGGGCGCCGACTTCTTGCTGATCTGTACCAACACCATGCACAAGATTGCGCCGGCGGTGGAAGCGGCGGTCTCCATTCCTCTGCTGCATATCGCCGATGCCACTGCCGCGGAGATCGGGCGCGACGGTGCCCGCACCGTGGGGCTGCTGGGCACCTGCTTTACCATGGAGGAGGATTTTTACCGCGGCCGCCTGCAGGAGGAGCACGGCATCCCCGTATTGCTGCCGGATGCCGAAGAGCGGGCGCTGGTGCACCAGGTGATTTACCAGGAGCTCTGCCTGGGCACTGTGCGCGACGAGTCCCGCGCTGTCTACCGGGACATTATCCGGCGCCTGGTGGAGCGGGGCGCGGAAGGGATTATTCTCGGCTGCACAGAGATCGGTATGCTGGTAACGACGGCGGATGCTCGGGTGCCGCTGTTCGATACCACTGAAATACACGCGCAGGCGGCGGTGGACCGGGCCCTACTCGACATAAAACAATAAACGTAACCCCTGTGACACTAAGCCGGGGCCTGGGCGGCCCTGCTACCGGTAGCCGTTCGTTCAACAGCCTCATCGGTCTATTTATCCGCAGGCGCTTTTCTCGAACGGCTCCCGGTATCAGGGCCTTCGCATCAAGCTCCGGTACTTTGTTCCCGAGTCCCGGGGGGGGGCGAGCAGGTACCATAAACCAATAAACAGGCACATATTGCATGCAGGATGTTTTTATCACCGGGACCGGCAGCTTCCTGCCGGGCGCGCCGGTGGACAATGGGAGCATGGAGGAGCGCATCGGCCTCCTCAGCGAACACAGCCGAAAACTGAAAGCCGCCTCCCTGAGGCAAAACGGCATCAAGTCCCGGCACTACGCCATCGACGCCGGGGGCAATTACCTTTTTACCAATGCGGAAATGGCGGCACAGGCTATTCTTTCCGCCTGCGACCTGGCGAGACTGGACCCCCGTCGTATCGGTTATCTCGCCACCAGCACCACCCAGGGCGATCTGCTGGTGCCGGGCCACGCCAGTGCGGTGCACGCCGGACTTGGCGCGGGGCCGATGGAAGTCTCCTCGCACCAGAGTGTGTGCGGCAGCAGCATGATGGCGATCAAATCCAGTTACCTGAATATTCGCGCCGGAGAGCACGATACTGCGGTTGCCTGCGGCAGCGAGTTTTCCAGCCGCTGGTTCCAGCCGGGTTTCTACTCGGCGATCGATTTTGCCGGTTTGTCCGCGGAAGAGGCGCTGCAATACGAATTCCTGCGCTGGACGCTGTCCGACGGCGCCGCGGCGCTGGTGATGGAATCCCGGGCCGACGACAGCCGGCCCCGCCTGCGCATCGACTGGATAGAACAGAAATCCTTTGCGGACCGCTTTCCCAACTGCATGTACGCCGGAAGCCGCACGGCGGACCCGGGGCAGTTCAAACCCTGGGCCCACTACGGGGCGCCCGCCGAGGCCTGCGCTGACGGCGCCGTGGCGCTGCGCCAGGACTTCGATTTATTACAGCAGATGTTTCCGGTGTGGATGGGTTACTTTCTGGAGGTGTTGGACAAACGACGGCTGTCGCCGGAAGATGTCCGCCACTTTCTGCCTCACTATTCGGCCAGATCCCTTGGCAACCGGATGAAAACCCTGCTGACCCGCTCCGGGGCGATGATTCCGGAGGAGCGCTGGTTCAACAACCAGCACCGGGTGGGGAATGTGGGCTCGGCCTCCATTTTCCTGATGATCGATCAACTGATGCGCGAGGCCGCGCTGCAACCCGGCGACCGGGTGCTCTGCTTCGTGCCGGAGAGCGGGCGCTGCCTGGCGGCCTTTATGTGTATGACGGTGGTTTAACAGTGAATGAAAACGACAAGACGGCGCGGCTGATCCGCGAACTCACCAAAACCTGGGCGGATTTCGAGGGCCGTCTGGTCCAGGTGCCGATGATCAGCCGCGCTCTGCGGGGTGCGCTGCGCCTGGAGGACTACCGAACCATCCTCTGCGACCACTACCAGCAGGTGATCGAGGGGGCCTGCTGGATCGCCCGCGCGGTGTCCTCCATCGACCGCGGGCACCTCGAGCTGCGCTCGAGCTTCCTCTCCCACGCGAAAACCGAGCACCTGGACTACCGGATGCTGGAACGGGACTACCAGTCCGTGGGCGGCGATCTCGCGACGCTGCGCGGCGGGCGGAAAAATATCGGCTCCAACGCCCTCTCTGCGTGGATGTACCACCGGGCCTCGCAGCCGAACCCGCTGGACCTGCTGGGGGCGATGTTTATGATCGAGGGCTTGGGCAAACACTTCGCCGGCATCTTTGCCGAGTCGCTGCAAAAGCACCTGGGGCTGCGCGAAGACCAGGTCTCGTTTTACCTCTACCATGCGCAGCACGATGAGGACCATCTGGCGGAACTGGCGGAAACGCTGGGCTCCGGCATCCTGGACACAGATGGCCTGGCGGAGCGCATCCTGGAAACCGCGCGGGTCACCGGGCGCCTGTATCTGTTGCAGTTGGAGGAGCTGGGGAACTATTAATGGGCTGGAACAGCGATTTCGAACAGGGCACCATCAACCGGCGGGACCCGAACCCCTGGCTGGCCCTGTATCTGGACAGAAGCCTGCCGATAAACGAGGGCGCCAAGCGGGCGCTGCTCGCCGGCCACAATACCTGGTCCCGCCGCCTGCTGCTGCCGGTGGTGCGGCCGCTGGCGCGGCTCAGTATCGTGCTGGTGCAGCTGCTGCGCATCGCAATTCCGGAGCGCTGGAACTCCTCGAAAATTCTCCACCGCACCATCTACTGGGGGCTCAAGTATTTCGTGCGCCCGGATGCCAACTACCTGATCCTGCGCCACTTCAATATCGGCACCGAACTGCTGCAGTTTATCGCCGACAATATCGACGGGGTCGAGATAGAGAGCACCCGGCCGCTGCGGCCGCGCCGGCTGGAAGACCTGCTGGACGACACCTTCCTGATCCACGACCTGAATATCTACAATTTTGTCGCCGAACTGAGCCAGAAGCTGCGCGAGGAAAACCGGGAGATCGTGCCCCCTGGGCAACTGGATTTCAGTGCGATCTCCTCCGCGGAATTCGAGCTGGACCCGGGCGAGGCGCATTTCACCAATGTGATCGACCTGCAGACCGCGATTGAACTGTACACGCCGCTGTACGCACTGTTTCTCTCGGACCACGATTTCTGGCGCGCGAGCAACTCGCTGCAGCTGGACGAGACGGTTTCCATCTATATCGGCAGGCTGCTGAACGACGGCACCGCCCTGTCCCTGGTCAGCAACCGGCACCCGATGGTGCCGCACTCCACGTTGCAGGCCGGCTTCCGGTTGATGTTGCACGGGCTGGATGCGGAATTGCTGCACGGCTATCTGCGTAATTTGAAGGCAGCCGCGGCGCGTGAGGATGTTGCGCAGCAGCTTTGTGTAGAGGCGGGGGGCGCTTAGAGCCTGTTTGCGATCTATGGTTCTGCTCGTCCAGCGCGGGGTCGGGAGGGGTGCCTCTTTCCGGGACACGGGCTGGGCGCCCCCCTTAAATACGTCCCTGTACGCTCGTAATC
>NZ_JBOFOC010000175.1:0-18200 GCF_051659245.1 Microbulbifer sp. | reverse complement strand
CTTCGGGCGGGCCGCTAAGCAGCCATCTGCGGCGTTGCACTTGCTTGACGTAGAATGACTACGCCGGCGCAAGTGCGCCTTGCATCTGGCCGCTTAGCGGCCCGCTGGTATCACTATTTAGTTCCATACAGGACACTAGTGTGGTTACGGCCAGCGCCGCCCTTTCAGCCCTTTGCAAATTTGAGCCGATGCCCTGACGGACCCGGAACAAGACCTTGTGCCGCATTAATCCTGTTTACATACCTCAAATGTAGGTTTATAAACCTACTTTTAAGGTTTTGGTGATCGCCGTGCTTGAAGCCATATTGGGCTCAACCAGCGCCGAGCGGGTTCTGGTATTCCTCTGCGCCAGAGAAGGCGGCTACGCCGCCGAGATAGCCAGGGCATTCGCAACGGACCTCAGCCCCATTCAGAAACAGTTGGAGAGGATGGAGCGCGATGGTCTGCTGATCAGTCGCACTATCGGCCGCACGAGGGTCTATGAATTCAATCCCCGCAATCCCTTTGTCCCTGAGTTGAAATCACTCCTGCAAAAAGCGCTCGATCTGTATCCGGAACAGATAAAAGAAAACCTGCTCCTCGATCGACGACGTCCTCGCAAAAAGAGCAAACCGCTATGAAACCGATCGGCGAGTTATCTCGGCTGGAATTGGCGGCCCTGTTGTGCGAAACCCTGAAAAATCACGGGATCGATGTGGTCCTATCCGGCGGCTCCTGCGTTTCTATCTATTCATCAGAACGGTACGTTTCCAAAGATCTGGACTTTATTGATATTAGTTTTGAAGTCCAATCGACAGATAGCCCAAGCGATTCGGTCACTGGGCTTTGAAAACCGCCCCAAGAACAGCCGATACTTTGTCCATCCCGACTCCAGCCTGAGCGTAGAATTTCCTTCCGCACCGCTCACGGTTGGCGAAGAACATATTCCACCCTCAGCCGTTAATACGCTGCCGACAGACTTGGGGAACCTGCGCCTGCTCACCCCTACCGATTGCGTAAAGGATCGGCTGGCAAACTATTACTATTTCCGGGACCACCAGTGCCTGGAACAGGCTGTGCTGGTAGCCAAAGCCCACCCTATCGACCTCAACTCGCTGGAAACCTGGCATAAGAACGAAGGGCAGGAACAAGGCTACAAGCAGTTTTTGCGCTTACTCCAGAGCAAGTAATCAGCAACTCAAACTGGCCCGCCATCAGTAATAGAGCGGGGCAGACACCAATTTGTTAGTCTGCCTCCAATAGCCAGAAAAGCACCGCTAAGAATATGAAATCGACCATGAAACACACTTATCTCGCCGCCCTGCTACTCCTCACCGGCTGCGAGCCGGCACAATTCGCCGGCGGCACCGCCCTGCCGGACGGCTCCGTCTATACCGGGGATCTTGAGAATGGCCTGTTTCACGGCCAGGGCACGCTGACCTGGCCGGATGGCCGCTTCTACGAGGGGGAGTTCCGGCAGGGCCGGATGACCGGCCGGGGGCGGTTCGATTACGGCGATGGCTGTATCTACGAGGGTGAATTTCTCGACGGCGATCTCAATGGCAGCGGCCGCTATGAATGTGGAGAGACCGCCTGGGAGGGACAATTCCAGCAGGGAGAACTGCTGAAAGGCTCGGTTTCCTGGGAGGAAGGGGGAGCCTACGAAGGGGAGTTCCAGGACTGGGAGCCCCACGGCCAGGGACACCAGACGACCACTGAGGGCGCCCACTACGAAGGCACCTTTGAATACGGCTATCTGGTGCAGGGCAGCTATCGGGACGAACAGGGCTATCGCTACCAGGGCGGTTTTGAATACTCCTACTACGCCGGCGAGGGAGAGCTGACCCAGCCGGACGGCACCATTATCCGAACCACCTTCGAGTACGGCGAGGCGAATGGCGAGGGTGTGCGCATTCGCAAGGATGACAAGGGCGAACCGCTGGAGGAAGCGGGCTATTTCGCATCCGGCCAGTATTACCCCAGCAAACAGGCCTGGCAGGGCAGCCACCGGCAACAGAGGGCGGCCGTGGAAGCGCGCCTCTACTCCGAGGCCAACCGACTGCAATCGACACTCGCCTCACTGGCCCCCCAGCGGCCGGGCGTGCGCGATGTGTACCTGCTGGTGGTAGGCGGTGACGGCACCTCACCCGTGTTTGCCAAGGAGGTGGACTGGGTGTCGGAACGGCTGAGCACCGTATTCGATGTCGAGCAACGGCAGCTGCGCCTCTCCAACGGCGGCGGCGATAAATTTCCTCTCGCCACCCGCACCAGCGTGCGGGAAAGCCTCAAGGCGCTGGATACCCTGATGGACCCGGAAGAAGACCTGCTGCTGGTACACCTGGTCAGCCACGGCGACGACAATGGAGACTTCAAGCTGGCCGAGAAGAAGCTGCCGCTGAATGACCTGTCGGTGGCGGACGGCAAGCAGTGGCTGGACGGCCTGAACGCACGCCACCAGTGGATAGTGATCTCCGCCTGCTACTCCGGTCTGTGGAAGGAGGCCCTGGCCAACCCCAACCGGGTGGTATTCACCTCCGCCGCCCCGGACCGCACCTCCTTCGGCTGCGGCGACGACTCCGAGCGCACCTGGTTCAGCGCGGCGCTGTACGGTGAGGCACTGAATACGGGTGTCGGCGACCCCGCCGCCTGGTTCGCCGCCGCCAATGAGCGGGTTACCGAAATGGAAAAAGAACAGGGGATTGAGGGGGAATCGCACTCGCTGCCGCAGCATGCGGTTGGGCAGGAGTTCTTACGGTGGTGGAAACATTAACTCCACCCCTGCAAAATGATCTCGATTCGTACCCGGACCAATACAAGGAAAACAATCACTCGAAGGAACCGAAACATGAATAACCTGCCCCAACCCGACGACCTGTTCGAGGAAATCAGTCAGCTAATCGAGCAAGCCCGCAACCAGGTGCAGCGCAGCGTCAATACCGCCATGGTGCAGACCTACTGGCATATAGGGCGGCTGATTCTGGAACACGAACAGCAGGGTGAGCGGCGCGCGGCCTATGGCAAGGGACAGATGAAGCGCCTCTCTGATCGCCTGACCGGCCGGTTCGGCAAGGGGTTCGACGCTACAAATCTGCGCAATATGCGGCGCTTCTACGAGGCCTTCCCAATTCGAGACGCAGTGCGTCCCGAATTGAGCTGGACCCATTACCGCACACTGCTGCGGGTGGAAAACCCCTCTGCCCGTGACTGGTACGCCAGGGAGGCGGCGGAGCAGAACTGGAGTGCCCGTGCCCTCGAGCGGCAAATTGGCGTGCTCTACTACGAGCGCCTGCTCTCCAGCAAGGACAGGGCCCCGGTGGAGGTCGAGGCCCAGGAGAAGACCGAGCCCCTAGCCGAAGATCCCAAAGACTACCTGCGTGACCCCTATATCCTCGATTTCCTGAATCTGGACAGCCAACCTTATCAGGAAAGCAATCTCGAGCAGGGCATCATCAGCAACCTGCAGCGCTTTCTGTTGGAACTGGGCAAGGGCTTCGCGTTTGTAGAGCGGCAGCAGCGCATCCGCACCGAGGATGGCGATTACTATATCGACCTGGTCTTCTACAACTACTACCTGAAATGCTTCGTTCTGATCGACCTGAAGATGAACAAGCTTACGCACCAGGATGTTGGCCAGATGGATATGTACGTGCGGCTTTATGAAGAACAGAAACGCGGCCCGGACGACAATCCCACCATCGGCCTGATCCTTTGCAGTGAGCACAACCACACGGTTGCGCAGTATTCAGTGCTCAAAGACAGCCAACAGCTCTTCGCCTCCAAATACCTGACTATATTGCCCAGCGAAGAGGAACTGAAACGCGAGCTGGAACGAGAGCGGGCGCTCGTACAGCGGAAAATAGAGGAAGCGGCACGCGAATATCGGGTAGATACTTAAACGGTAGGTAGAAGAGCCGCCGCCGATGAGCGGATTACCGAAATAGGGGATTGAGGGGAAATCGCACTCGCTGCCGCAGCATACGGTGGGGCGCGAGTTTTTGCGGTGGTGGAAATTGGCGGATCAGTAATCGCTTGCGCGGTATATTCGGGTACCGGAACCTCCAGCGCCCGCAGGCATCTCACTGCTTAGACCAGGATAACCGGCAACCAGACTCCACTATGCCCCGGTTTCTGAGAACCCCTTTCAAATTCGTCCTCTGGTTCTGCGTTGCCTTCGCGACTGCAACGGTCCTGCTGGTATTGACGCTGCGCTGGGTAGATCCACCCTCTTCCGCGGTGATCCAGTTCTGGCAGCAGCACAGCGGCCGCAAGGCGCAGCAGCAATGGCGACCGCTGGAGAAGATTTCCCCCAACCTGCAGATGGCCGTAATCGCCGCGGAAGACCAGAAGTTCCCCCTGCATTACGGTTTCGATTTCGCCGCGCTCAAAAATGCCATAAACGAAAACCGCAAACGCACCCGCGGCGCCAGTACCATTACCCAGCAGACCGCCAAAAATCTTTTCCTGTGGAACGGCCGCAGCTACCTGCGCAAAGGGCTGGAAGCCTGGTTTACCCTATTGATGGAACTGCTATGGCCCAAGGAGCGGATTCTGGAGGTCTACCTGAATATCGCCGAATTCGGGGAGGGGATTTACGGTGCCGAGGCGGCGGCAAGAAGCTTTTTCGGCACATCCGCGCAAAATATCAGCCACTGGCAGGCGGGGCTTATGGCCGCGGTACTGCCAAGCCCAAAGCGGATGTCCGCAAAAGCGCCTTCCCGTTATGTGCGCAGCCGTGCATCGACCATCGACAGACAGGTGCGGAAACTGGGTGGCGCCGGCTATCTGAAGAATCTCTAAGAGCGGATTCGATATGAAGCCTATCTACCTCCCGGTGTCGCACTCGCTGCCACAACATTGCGCGGCGGGAATTCTTGCGGCGGTGGGGGCAATAGCGCCGGCAGCCGGAGATCTCCGACGACTGTCTGCCGGGCGACTTCGTGAATCGCTCAGGGATACAGCAACGAACCCACCCCTATCTTGATCACATTGCCGCCGATCCGGCAACGCACTTCCCTGCCCGGCTTCTTGTCGAATTCCGCATGCAGAATGCTCTTGCGGGTATCGTTGCTACCGCGGTCGATAGAGAAGGTGTGGGTACCGGCCGCGATATCCGGCTGCTCGGCCAGATAGGCGATAAATTCCGGCATTACACTGCCGATGGGCGGAAAGGCGCCGCGGGGGGTGTCCGGGTTGAGCAGCCGGCCGTGGAATTGGGAAGAACCGGTAATGGAACCCGGTGCAAACAGGAACAGCTCAGAGGTGTACACATCGCCGGACAGCTCGGCCCAGTACCCGTGGTTCAGGCTGGCCGCCATCACGTGTTCCGGGCGGGTGAAGGGCACTATCAGGGTCGGGGTATCCACACTTACCACCATGGGCTTGTACTTGCTGAACGCGGTGTGCTTCTCATCGATGTTCAGTGCCGCCGCCAGGCGGGGAGTGTCCGGGGTGTAGCGGTCGATGGTGGGGCTGAGCAGGCGGGCAAACTGGATGGGGCCCGGCGCCCCGTCCCCCTTGTCGATAAAGCTCTCGATCAGCTGGTCATTCTGCTTCAGCAGGAAGGAAGCGAAGCTGCCTTCGTCCTTGGTCAGCCCCATCTCGTAGGCCACATAGGAAGCGGCCAGAATAGTGTGTGCGCCAAACAACTCCCTCCCCCTGCTGCTGAACACGCTTACCGGCGCGGCGGCGTTATCCGGCTCGATGAACACCGTCTGGGTCTGCTGGAACTCACCGGCGATGGCCATCTTGCCTTCGTCGCTGACAGTTGCCCCATCCAGCTTCACCACCGGAATCTGGGAGCCCTGGAAAGGTACGTCGGCAAATACATTGAGGAGTGCGTAATCGAGAGCCATGATCCTTCACCTTCTGGTTATTGCTCAGTAACGACTATGCCCGATTTTGGCAGGATTTCAATTGTCAACCACGCAATATTCACCTCCGCCGCGCTGGACCGCACTCCTTCGGCTGCGGGGACGACCCCGAGCGCACCTGGTTCAGCGCGGCCCTGTACGGCGATGCGCTGGACACGGGTGGCCGCCCCCACCGCCTGGTTCGCCGCCGCCAGCGAGCGGGTTAGTGAAATGGAAAAAGAACAGGGTACCGCGGGAGAGGCACACTCACGGCCGCGGCATGCCGGTAGCTACATTAACGTTCTCTACCAGGTTGAGCAGGGTAATTTCGAAGAAGTGACGGAAATTTCCGAATTCGAGTTTTCCGGCAGCTACAGACAGGGCGTGCAATTTGCCGATATCGATGGAATGGCCGTATAGACTTCCTGCTTACAGTCCTTTACGACGCCTACGCGATCATGAACCAGGGTGGGAATAGCTTTACCCTTAACTTTCTCGGCGAGATATTTTCACCGCGGAGCAATACCACCGCCGATGTGTCGGACGTGAACCTTGACGGCTTTCCCGATATTATTATTTCCGGAGGCGGTGACGGCGTGGTGTTGGCTACGGTGACCTTACCTATTATGGTAAGACGCAAGACTGATACACAACCGGTACTAATCCGTTGCGCCCTCGCACGGCGCGCCTTCGATTACTTACGCATCACAGAGGGAGACTTGAATCGCCATGCATTCAATAAAAACCGCACTGATCCTCACCGCCGCGCTGCTCGCAGCCTGCAGCGAGAGGCCGGAGGATCCGGCCTCACAAAACGGCACGGCAGCGGAGGCACAAAGTGCACTGCCCGCGGGTGTCACCCTCGTTGAAACATTCGACGGCGACGGCGCCGAGATCGCCATCCCCTACAGCAAATATAAGCTCGACAATGGCCTCACCGTGGTCCTGCACGAGGATCACTCGGACCCGCTGGCGCATGTGGATGTGACCTATCACGTGGGCTCCAACCGGGAAGACCCGGGCCGCTCCGGCTTTGCGCACTTCTTCGAACACATGATGTTCCAGGGTTCGGTGAACGTCGCCGACGAGGAGCATTTCCGTATCATTCAGGAAGCCGGCGGCACCCTCAACGGCAGCACCAACAACGACCGCACCAACTACTACGAGACAGTGCCGGCCAACCAGCTGGAAACCGTGCTGTGGCTGGAGTCCGACCGCATGGGCGTGTTCCTGGACGCGGTCACCGAGGACAAGTTTGAGGTCCAGCGCGAGACCGTGAAAAACGAGCGTGGCCAGCGGGTGGACAACCGCCCCTACGGCCGCGCCCTGGAAACCCTGTACGCCGCCACCTACCCGGATGGTCATCCCTACTCCTGGCCGGTGATCGGCTGGATGGAAGACCTCAACCGCGCCGATCTCAAGGACCTCAAGCGCTTCTTCCTGCGCTGGTACGGCCCCAACAACGCGGTGGTGAGCATCGGTGGCGATATAAATCCGGCGCAGACGCTGGAATGGGTGGCGAAATATTTCGGCACTATTCCCGCGGGCCCCGCCGTCGAGGACCTGCCCAAGCAGCCCGCCAAACTCGAGGCGGATCGCTATGTCACCCTGGAAGACAATATCCACCTGCCCGCACTGGCGATGATGATCCCCACCGTGCACTACAACCACGCGGACGAGCCGGCACTGGATGCGGCGGCGGAGATCCTCGGCCAGGGCCAGGACTCGATGCTCTACCAGCGCCTGGTGCAGACCGGCCGCGCGGTACAGGCGAGCGTAAACCACTCCTGCAAGGAGCTGGCCTGCGAGATGTGGTTTATCGTGATCCAGAACCCCGGCTCCGGCGAATCCCTGGCGGAGATGGAACAGGCGGTGCGCGACACCCTCACCGAGTTCGCCGAGCGCGGCGTCACCGAGGACGACCTGCTCAAGTTCAAGGCCGGCTATGAATCCGACCGCGTGTTCGGCCTGCAGTCCGTCTCCGGCAAGGTATCCACACTGGCTTCCTTCGAAACCTTCACCGGCAGCCCCAAGGGTATCGACGAGCAGATTGAGGCCTACCGCTCCGTGGAGACCGATGATGTCACGCGGGTGTTCGACCAGTACATCGCCGGCAAGCCCTCCGTGCTGCTCAGCATAGTGCCCAACGGCAAGAAGGAGCTGGCGGCCGCGCCGCAAAACTATGAATGGAAACGCACCATTCCCGAAAGCTACGACGATGACGGCGAGGCCCTGGCGCTGCGCCCGGTAAAAGACAACTTCGACCGCAGCGTGCAGCCCACCCCGGGCATCAACCCGCAGGTGGAACTGCCGGCGATCCGCGACGGCGAACTGGAAAACGGCGTGCGCCTGCTGGCGGTGCAGAACGACGAAACGCCCACGGTGACCGTGCGCGCCGTGTTTGGCGTCGGTCAGCGCGACGAGCCGCGCGGCAAGGCCGGCCTCACCGCGCTGATGACGTCGCTGATGGAAGAGGCCACCACCGAGCGCAGCGCGGCCGCATTCGCCGAGGCGCTGAAACGCCTGGGTGCCTCCATCAGTATCCACGCCGGGCAGCACGACACCACCGTCACGCTGAACGTGCTGGCCAAGCACCTGGACGCGGCCATGCCGCTGATGATGGAGCGCATCCTCAAGCCAGACTTCACCGAAGAAGACTTCGCCCGCATCAAGCAGCAGACCATCGAGGGCCTGCAACAGGCCCGCAAGACACCGCAAGGGCTGGCTACCCGCGCGCTGGGCGCGGTGATGCGCGGGCCGGAACACCCGCTCAGTTTCCCCAGCGACGGCCTGCCGGGCACCGTGGCCAATATCACCCTCAAGGATATCGAGGGCTACTACAAGGCCCACTTCCCCACCCACCTGCGCGGCGTCACCGTCAGCACCAGCCTGCCCCACGACACCATCGTCGCGGCGCTGGACGGCCTGGCACAGCTGGAAGTCACCGAGCCCGCCCGCAAGGCGCTCGCCTTCGAGAAACCGGAATTCGATCAGCGCACCGTGTACCTGGTCAACAAGGAGGGCGCGGCCCAGTCCAGCCTGCGCGCCAGCCAGTACGCCCTGCCCTACGATGCGCTGGGGGACTACTACCTGGCCAACCTGGGCAACTTCCCGCTGGGTGGCAACTTCAACAGCCGCATCAACCTGAACCTGCGCGAAGACAAGGGCTACACCTACGGCGCCCGCACCTATCTCCAGGGCCAGCCGGATGACGGCCTCTACCTGTTCAGCTCCGAAGTGAAAAAGGACGCGACCGCGGACGCACTGAACGAGGTGCTCACCGAGCTGGAGAAATTCGACGGCGAGGGCATGACCGAAGCCGAGTTCGACTATATGCGCGCGGCCATCGGCCAGCAGGAAGCGCGCAAATACGAAACCCCGGGAGACAAACTCGGCCTGCTCAACCGCATCCTGAGCTACAACCTGCCGCTGGACTATCGCTCACAACAGAACGCGATCCTGAAGGACACGGACCGCAAGACCCTGAACAAGGTCATCACCGACGTGCTGGAGCCGGAAAAACTGGCGATCGTCGTGGTGGGCGATGCGGCCAGCATCCGCGAGGATGTGAAGGCGCTGGGCATGCCGATTGTGGAGCTGGATGAGGATGGTTATGTGAAGGAGGCCGGGGAGCCGGCAGAAAGCACGGAGTCTGCCAGCCTCTAAGCCATCTAGCGCCCCTTTTCTCCCCTCTCCCTCCGGGAGAGGGGCCGGGGGAGAGGGCAAGCGTCAGCAGCCCCCATACTCAAACCGTAGCCCGCCAACCCGGCGGGCTTTTTTGCTCCCAAATCGCAACCACCTATCCGCAAGGCAATAAATCTTGTCATGCCCATCAAACCGCCCGCTGATGGGCACACTGCGCTTTGCCCATCCTACGCAGCTAATTTGCCCGTAGGAGCCTGCTTGCAGGCGAATAATGGTCGGGCCTCGTCCCAACCGCTGTTCGCCTGCAAGCAGGCTCCTACAGCCACCGTCGTCCAGAGCGGGGCTCGGCGCCCCCTGTAGGAGCGGCCCATGGCCGCGAACGGTGTCCGGTGGCACCCAAAGGCTGATCGCGGCCATGGGCCGCTCCTACAAGGAGTCAGCCAGCCTGTTTCCTGGCGCGCGCAGCATGCAGCTTTGTATAGCTCTCGATCAGGCGCAGATGCTTATCCAGCCCCTCCAACTGCATATTGGTCGGCGCCAGGCCGTGGAAACGCACGTTGCCAGCTACCGAACCGACAACCGCCTCCATCGTCTCCTCGCCGAACATCCGCCGGAAATTCGCCAGATAATCACCCAGCTCCAGCTCATCATCCAGCACCACTTCCAGCACCGCATTCACCGCCTGGTAAAAGAGCCCGCGCTCGACCGTGTTGTCGTTGAACTGCAGGAAAGTCTCCACCAGCTCCAGCGCCTCCTCGTGCCGCTGCAACGCGAGATAAATCAGCAGCTTCAGCTCCAGCACCGTCAACTGCCCCCAGACGGTGTTCTCGTCGAACTCGACACCGATCAGCGTGATGATGGTCTCGTAATTGTCGATCTGGCTCTCTTCCAGCCGCTCCACCAGGTCCTCCAGCTGTGCATCGCTCAGGGAATGGAGGTTGAGAATATCCTCGCGGTAATCCAGCGCCTTATTGGTGTTGTCCCAGACCAGGTCCTCGACCGGGTACACTTCGGAATAGCCCGGCACCAGGATACGGCAGGTGGGCGCGCCCAGGTCCTCGTAGACGGCCACGTACACCTCCTTGTCCAGCTCCTCGAGAATGCCGAACAGGCGCCCGGCCTCGGTCTCGTTACTGTCCGCGTGATCGCCGGAAAAATCCCACTCCACGAACTCGTAGTCCGATCTGGCACTGAAGAAACGCCAGGACACCACCCCGGTGGAATCGATAAAGTGCTCGACAAAGTTGTTGGGCTCGGTCACCGCGTGACTGTTGAACGTCGGCGGCGGCACATCGTTCAGGCCCTCGAAGCTGCGCCCCTGCATCAGCTCGGTCAGGCTGCGCTCCAGCGCCACATGGAAGCTCGGATGCGCGCCGAAGGACGCAAACACACCGCCGGTGCGCGGGTTCATCAGCGTCACGCACATCACCGGGAAGCGCCCGCCCAGGGAGGCATCCTTGACCAGAATCGGGAAGCCCTGTTTCTCCAGCGCCTCCACGGCCTCGACGATATCCGGGTACTGCGCCAGCACGGCGCGGGGCACATCCGGCAGCGCGATTTCCTGCTCGATAATCTCCCTCTTCACCGCCCGCTCGAAGATCTCCGACAGGCACTGCACCTCGGCCTCGGCCAGCGTATTGCCGGCGCTCATGCCGTTGCTCAGGAACAGGTTCTCGATCAGGTTCGACGGGAAGTACACCACCTCACCGTCCGAGCGGCGCACAAACGGCAGCGAGCAGATGCCGCGGTCGGCGCGGCCGGAGTTGGTGTCGACCAGGTTGGAGCCCCGCAGCTCACCGTCCGGGTTGTAGATAGCCCGGGTGTGGCCGTCCAGGATGCCCGCCGGCAGTTCGTCCTCCGGCCCCGGCATAAACCAGCGCTCGTTCGGGTAGTGGACAAAGTCGCTTTTGGCGATCTCCTCGCCGAAGTACTGGTCGTTGTAGAAGAAGTTGCAGTTCAGCCGCTCGAGAAACTCCCCCAGCGCCGAACACAGCGCCGCCTCCTTGGTGGCGCCCTTGCCGTTGGTAAAGCACATGGGCGAGGCCGCATCGCGTATATGCAGCGACCACACATGGGGCACGATATTGCGCCAGGAAGCGATCTCGATCTTCATGCCCAGATCCGCCAGCAGGCCGGTCATGTTGGCGATGGTCTGCTCCAGCGGCAGGTCCTTGCCCTCGATAAAGGTGCGGTGCTCGGCGTCCGGCTGCACCATCAACAGCGCCTGGGCGTCCTCGGCCAAGTTCTCCACCGTCTCTATCTGGAACTCTGGGCCGGTCTGCACCACCTTCTTGACCGTGCAGCGATCGATGGAACGCAGAATACCCTGCCGGTCTTTCTCGGAGATATCCTCCGGCAGCTCCACCTGGATCTTGAAGATCTGGTTGTAGCGGTTTTCCGGATCGACAATATTGTTCTGCGACAGGCGGATATTGTGGGTCGGAATATCCCGCGCCTTGCAGTAAACGCGAACAAAGTAGGCCGCACACAGCGCCGAGGACGCCAGGAAGTAGTCGAACGGACTCGGCGCCGAACCGTCGCCCTTGTAGCGGATCGGCTGGTCGGTGATGACCGTGAAGTCGTCAAACTTGGCTTCGAGGCGCAGGTTATCGAGGAAGTTGACGTTGATTTCCATTGGGGACTACCGGGGCTGGAGGATGGCGAGCCATTGAACTGAAGGGCGGCATTATCCAGATTTTGCGCCGCCGCGTCTGCCCGTCCGGGACAGGTTCACCCCGGCAAGAGCAAGAACGAACCCTCGGCCCACCTGTAGGAGCGGCGGGGCGGCCATCCGCCCATGGCCGCGATCAGAGCCCGAAGACTCCACTCACACCATTTCCAAGGAATCCCCCCTGGCAGCCCCCTACTCCACCGTATTGGCCCCACCAGCCCTACCTTTCTGCAACGAGATCATTTTCTCAAACGGCTGCAGCATCCCCTCAAAGCTCACTCGCGGCAACCGCTGCAGCCCCGGATGCAGATGCGCCATACGCCGGGTATTGAACGGGTGCTTCTGTTCGAGGGGGTTCTCGGCGCACTGGCTCTCTGAGGCAGAGATATCACTGGCCAATAAATTCTACCGCACGCATAAATTTCGCGGCAAAGCGCAGCATCATGATCCCCAAACTCCGCCCAACGCCCAGTTGTATCAAGCCCTATAGATACTTTGCACTCAATTCCCCGTTAAGACAGAATGGCTTATGCTGCCGAAATCATTGGGAACACCTATGTCGCCTTCGCAGATTACGGATTATCATGCCAAGTTCTTTGCCTTTGAGCTCACCCGCCAGCGCAGAGGTGGCGACGTAGGTCGGTTGGGGAGCTCTCTGTTCGATGCTTCCGTCGATCTCAACCCCCACCAAATCGACGCCGCACTCTTTGCCTTGCAAAACCCCCTGGTGAAAGGCGTCGTTCTGGCAGATGAGGTAGGACTGGGAAAGACCATTGAAGCCTCACTGGTCATGGCCCAGCTCTGGGCAGAGAGAAAGCGCCATATTGTGGTCATTTGCCCGGCAGCGCTGCGCAAGCAATGGGCGAATGAGCTGGCAGAGAAATTCCACCTACCCACCCAAGTACTGGACAATAAGACGTGGAGAGCTCTGCGCCAGGGTGGCAACCCCGATCCCTTCGGCAGCCCGGCTATTTCGATCTTCTCCTACCAATTTGCCAAGCGGATGGAGCAGCAGTTACGCCAAATCC
Source organism: Microbulbifer sp. (assembly GCF_051659245.1). Lineage (NCBI taxonomy): Bacteria > Pseudomonadati > Pseudomonadota > Gammaproteobacteria > Cellvibrionales > Microbulbiferaceae > Microbulbifer > Microbulbifer sp. The sequence goes on along the minus strand of NZ_JBOFOC010000175.1, from coordinate 5,028 downwards.
CCTGGGATTTGGTAGTGATTGATGAAGCCCACAAGCTGCGTAACGCCCACAGGTACAGCAACATCATTGGCAATAGCCTCCGCGAGACCTTTGCCGGCTGTAAGAAGCTGCTGCTCACAGCGACGCCGCTGCAAAATACTCTGCTGGAGCTATTCGGCCTATCTACCATCATTGACGAAAACCTGTTTGGCGACAAAGCCAGTTTCCGCCAACAGTACATGCGCAGTGATAGCGATCTTTTGAGGCTAAAGGCACGGCTGGAAGAGTTCATTCATCGTACCCTGCGCAAGCAGGTGTTGGAGTACGTTCCCTACACCGAGCGAAAAGCCTATACCTACGAGTTCGAGCCCAGTGAGGATGAAATGCGCCTCTACTACTCGATCTCGGCATATCTTCAACGCGCCGACAGCTACGGAGTACCGGTGCAGCAGCGACACCTGGTGACCCTGGTTGTACGCAAGCTGCTGGCATCCTCAACCGCTGCGGTGCGCAAAACCCTGGATAGTTTGCTGAAACGCCTTAAGAAGCTGGAGGCAAAGGGCAGCATCACCGCAACTAATGATCCCTGGCCGGAAGGCCTGCTGGACGACGACTTCGACGATGAACTGCTTGAGGCTGCGGAAGAATCGCCCGAGTACGAAGTCAGTAGCATGGAAATAACTATTGATCTCGACAAGTTACGCGGCGAGATTGCCGAACTGGAGCAATATCGGGAACTGGCCGGCCGCATTCACGAAGATGCCAAATCCGAGTCCCTACTGGTAGCACTGGAGCAGGGCCTCAATAAGATGGCGGAGCGAGGAGCCGAGCGCAAAGCCGTGATTTTTACCGAGTCCTGCCGAACCCAGGAATACCTGGCGAGCCACCTGGAGCGGCACGGCTACGCCGGCAAAGTTGCTCTGTTTAGCGGAAGCAACAACGCACCGGGTACCAATGCCATCTACCAGCAGTGGCTCGAAGCACACAAGGGTACCGACCGGGTAACAGGTAGTCGCGCCGTCGATGCCCGCACAGCCATCATTGACCATTTCCGCTCGGATGCCGAAGTCCTTATCGCTACGGAGGCCGCAGCCGAGGGGGTCAACCTGCAGTTCTGTAGCCTGGTCATCAACTACGACTTGCCCTGGAATCCACAGCGCGTGGAACAGCGCATAGGCCGTTGCCATCGCTACGGCCAGAAACACGATGTCGTGGTCATTAACTTCCTGAACAAACAGAATCAGGCGGACCGCCGAGTACTGGAGCTCCTCAGCCACAAGTTCCAGCTATTCGATGGCCTCTTCGGCGCTTCCGACGATGTTTTGGGCAGTATCGAGTCCGGTCTCGACATCGAAAAACGCATAGTCTCGATTTATAACGAGTGCCGTGATCCCGCCGAAATCCAAGCCGCCTTTGACCGACTGCAGCGAGAGCTGGAGGAAGACATCGCCAAGCGCATGGATGAAACTCGAGAAAAGCTGTTTGAGCACTTCGACGCCAACATCCACGACAAGCTCAAGCTCCGACACGAAGAGGCTCAAATGCAGCTGGACCTGATGAGCCGCATGTTCTGGAACCTCAGCCGTCACATACTGGCATCGCGCGCATCGTTCACTCCCGCCAATCTCACATTTCAGCTGGACCAACCCCCAGAGGGCATTTCTGTTCCGCCGGGGCTCTATCAGTTGACCAGCAAAGACAAGCAACTGAAACCTATCGAACAGGCCCACAAATACCGGCTTGGCCACCCGCTGGGGGAGTGGGTGCTCGATACTGGCAGACGCCTGGACACGCCGTTGGAGGCCGTTGAATTTGATCTTGCCGGCTTCACCAGAAAGCTCTCCTCCCTGGAACCGCTACAGGGGCAAGCCGGATGGCTGGAACTGAATCAACTACAGTTGTCCAGCTTCCAGAATGAGGAGCACCTGGTATTTACCGCATTCACCGACGACGGCCGACTGCTGGATACGGAGCAGTGCGCCGACTTATTCCTGCTGCAGGCGCAAGCCGTGCCACTTAGCGGAGGCAGCAACGAGCAAACACCGCCCCGGACACTGGAACAAAACGCCAAACGCCAGCTGGACGCCAGGCTCAGCAAGCTGCTAGATGAAAACAACGAATACTTCAAGCGCGAGCGCGACAAGCTCGAGGCCTGGGCGGAAGACCAGATGAAATCTGCACAGAAGCAGCTGGAAGATACCCGCGCAGAACTGCAGAGGGCCAAGAAGCTATCCCGCCAGGCGGACACCATTCAGGAACAAAAGGAAGCGCAGGAGTCGATCAAGAAGTTGGAACGGCTGCAGCGCCGCCAGCGCCAGGAAATTTTTGACGTGGAAGATGCTATCGAGGCCCGCCGCGACGCCCTCATCGATGCCCTGGAACAGCAGATGTACCAGAAGAGCAGATGTACCAGAAGAGCAGTACCCAGAAGCTGTTCACCATCCGCTGGCGCCTGATGTAGGTCAAGACCACGCCAATGAGCCGGTACGATGCAACGGGAAGCGAGGCAGAACAGCAGCCAGGTGGAGAGGAGGGCGTGCTGCGCAATATCCCGGGCCTGACCAGCAAACGGGATATCGACGATGCCGAAACGGAGTTGTTGGAGGCGCTCTACGAAGAGGTTCTACCTCAAGCACGCGATACACTGTCCTTTGCGGATATCCGGCACTGGCACCACCGGTGGCTGGGCAATCTGTACCCGTGGGCGGGCAGCCTGCGCAAGGTCAATATGAGCAAAGGCGGCTTCCACTTTGCCAGTGCTGGCACACTGCCAAAGCTTGTCAAGAACTTTGAACAGCAATACCTTCAGCAGTTTCCCTCTCTGTCGGACACACCAGACGAAGAATTCATCCGCTACATGGCCGAAAGCCATGTGGAATTTATCCTGATTCATCCCTTTAGAGAAGGCAATGGCCGAATATCCCGCCTGCTGCTGGACGTAATGGCGCTTCAGGCCGGCTTTCAACCACTGGACTACCAGTTGTGGGAAGACCACAGGGAGTTTTACTTCAGGTCAATTCAGGCGGGAGTGGGCGGCGATTATCAGCATATGCAGCGGCTGATCAGGGACGTGCTGGAGCAACAGCAGGATTAGTCGCGGAAGCGGAGGGGAGCGGCTTGGCTGCCCCCTCGAATCACTTAGGGAAGGGAGCGCAAATCAACGGGCCAGGAGCAGATCCGGGAAGCGACGCTTGCGGGCTTTCAACCGCGCCTCGATCAGCTTGCTTGACTCACCAGTCTCTATTGCGCTAGAGCTGGCGACAGAGCGGCGAATTTGATCCCGGCTGACTTTGCGAATGACGGACTTGGGCCGACGGGTCATGGTCAATCTCCTGAATAGCTCAAGAATTATACCAGAAGTGGCCTAGAACACCTACCAATGCCTCCATGCACACCCCCCGCACCAAAATACCCTGGGGCCACGCAGATTCGTTAGCTCGGGCCGCTGGTCCTGGCGCCGTCCTTGTCGCAAAATAAGCGCCATTTTGCAAAGACCGAGCTCACAAGGCTGGGCACGAGAACGACTACAAGGAACCAAGGGCCCCATGACCGACCAACCCCTCAGCTCCAACAGCACCCAGGTACACAAGGTCGAACAGCGCCGCGCACAGTTTGCCGAACTCCTGCGCGAGATGTTCCAGCTCAACCAGCCGGAACTGGACTTCGGCCTCTACCGCATCATGCACGCCCGAAAAGACGACATTAACAGCTTTATCGAGCGCGACCTGCCGCGCATCACCCGCGAGGCCTTTGCCAACTTCGCCTCCAGCGACAAGGCCGAGCTACAGAAGGAACTCGACAAGGCCATCGCCGGCGCCCAGGCCCTGGAAGTGGACCCGGACACCCTGCCCAAGGTACAGCAGCTCAAGGCCCAACTGAGCGACGGCTTCGACCTGGCGCGGGAAGAGGGCGAGGTGTACGACGCCCTGGTGACCTTCTTCAACCGCTACTACGACGAGGGGGATTTCCTCTCCCGCCGGGTGTACAAAGACGGCACCTATGCCATCCCCTACCAGGGCGAAGAGGTGGTGCTGCACTGGGCCAACAAGGACCAGTACTACATCAAAAGCAGCGAGACCCTGCGCGACTACAGCTTCCGCCTCAACCCGCACACCACAGAATCCGAACCCGATCCCCTGCGGGTGCACTTCAAGCTGGTGGACGCCGAGGCCGGTGCCCAGAACAACAACAAGGAGGGCGACAACGGCAAGCGGGTATTTATCCTCGACGCCGAGCATCCATTCGAGCTGATTCAGGGCGAGCCCAGCGAAGACGGCCAGCAGTTCGAGGTGCTGCAGATCCGCTTTGTGTTCCGCGCCGCTACCCAGGAGGACTGGAACAGCAACCCCGCGATTCAGGCCGAACTGGCCAAGGCCACCGCCGCGGCCAAGAAGAAGCCGCCGGTACAGGGGGTGCTGGTGGCCAGTGCCACCGCCTGGCTGCTAAGCGGCGACAGCAATCTGCCCGACCAGTGGCGCCAACTGCTGGAGCAGCCCTACACCAAGGCTAACGGCGAACAGGCCGACTACAGCCGCCTGCAGGGCCAGCTCAACAACTACACCAAGAAAAACAGCTTCGATTACTTTATCCACAAGGATCTCGGCGGCTTTCTGAATCGCGAGTTGGATTTCTATATCAAGAACGAACTGCTCGACTGGGCCGACCTGGCTTCCCTCAAAAACAACCCCACGCGCCTGGCGCCGCTACTGAGCAAGATCGAAGTGATCCGCAAACTGGGCGAGAGCATTATTACGTTCCTCGCGCAGCTGGAGAATTTCCAGAAAAAGCTGTGGCTCAAGAAGAAATTTGTTACCGAAACCAACTACTGCATCACCCTCGACCGCCTCGCCGGGCACACGGCACTGTTGGAACAGGTGTTTGCCAGCGAGGCCCAACTGCAGGATTGGCAGCTGTTAGCGGCTGAGCAAATCCGCACATAAATGGCGAAGGCCACTATCGAGTGGTGGCGCCGAGGTCGAGAGGGTTGGCGTGACCGGATTGCCGACCACTCGAGTCATTATCCGCCGCTCGAACCCGGCTGGCCGCGCT
>NZ_JBOFOC010000174.1:0-3542 GCF_051659245.1 Microbulbifer sp. | reverse complement strand
CGCCAATAAACAGCTCGGCGCTCCCAGGTCACATCACCCGCATACCGGGCACGGCGCCGGGATGGGGTTCGAGCAGCCACAGGTCCTTGCCGCCGGGGCCGGCGGCGAGGACCATGCCTTCGCTGACGCCGAAGCGCATTTTGCGCGGGGCCAGGTTGGCGACCATTACGGTGAGTTTGCCCTGCAGGTCTTCCGGTTTGTAGGCGCTCTTGATGCCGGAGAAGACCTGGCGGGTTTCGCCGCCCAGGTCCAGGGTGAGTTTGAGCAGCTTGCCGGCGCCCTCGACGTGCTCCGCTTTGGCGATCAGCGCGATGCGCAGGTCCACCTTGGCGAAATCGTCGAACTGGATTTCCGGCGCTATGGGCTCATCGGCCAGTGGGCCGGTGAGTGGTTTGCTCTCCGCCTGCAGCTGCGCCAGGGATTCCTTGGCCGCTTCCATCACCGCGTCCACCTGGGTTTTTTCCACCCGCTGCATCAGCGGCTTGAATTCGCCGATCTGGTGGTTGGCCAGCGGCGTGGTGGCGGTGGCCCAGTCGAGTCGGGTATTCAGGAACTGCGCGGCTTTTTCCGCGGTTTGCGGCAGTACCGGCGCCAGCCAGGTGATCAGTGCGCGGAACATATTCACGCCCTGGGAGCAGATGGACAGCACCTCCTCCGCCTTGCTTTCGTCCTTGGCCAGGGACCAGGGCGCCTTGTCGGCAATCCAGGCGTTGGCGGCGTCCGCCAGGCCCATGATTTCACGCATGGCGCGGGCGTACTCGCGGTTTTCGTAAAAGTCGGCGATGCGCGGTTCGGCGTCGACGAATTGCTGCCAGAGTTTTTCGTCCGCCAGTTGTTCCGCCAGCACGCCGCCGCCTTTGCCCACGAACTTGGCGGTGCGCGAGGCGATGTTCACCACCTTGCCCACCAGGTCGGAGTTCACCCGGGCGATAAAGTCGTCCAGGTTCAGGTCCAGGTCGTCCACGCCGCCGGTGAGTTTGGCGGCGAAGTAGTAGCGCAGGTATTCCGGGTTCAGGTGGTCGAGATAATTGCGCGCATTGATAAAAGTGCCGCGGGATTTGGACATCTTCTTGCCGTTCACGGTGAGGAAGCCGTGCACGCAGACTTTGGTGGGGGTGCGGAAGTCCGCGGAATCCAGCATTGCCGGCCAGAAGAGCGCGTGGAAGTTGACGATGTCCTTGCCGATAAAGTGGTGTACCTCGGCGGTGCTGTCTTTTTTCCAGTATTCCTGCCAGTCCAGGCCGTTTTTGTCGCAGTAGTTTTTCAGGCTGGCCATATAGCCGATAGGGGCGTCCAGCCATACGTAGAAATATTTGCCCGGGGCGTCGGGGATTTCAAAGCCGAAGTAGGGGGCGTCGCGGGAGATATCCCACTCCTGCAGGCCCTCGTCCAGCCACTCCGCCAGTTTGTTGGCCATCTCGTCCTGCAGGGTGCCGGAGCGGGTCCACTCGCGCAGGAAGTTGGTGAACGCGGGCAGGGTGAAGAAGAAGTGCTCGGACTCCTTTTCCACCGGCGTGGCGCCGGAGATGGCGGACACCGGGTCGATCAGCTCGGTGGGGCTGTAGGTGGCGCCGCAGGCTTCGCAGTTGTCGCCGTACTGGTCCGGGGTGCTGCAGCGCGGGCAGGTGCCCTTGATGTAGCGGTCGGCGAGGAACAGCTGTTTCTCCGGGTCGAACGCCTGGGTGATGGTGCGGGAGTCGATATGGCCGTTTTCCTGCAGGCGCCGGTAGATCATCGCCGACAGCTCGCGGTTTTCTTCCGAGTGGGTGGAGTGGTAGTTGTCCACGCCGATCAGGAAGTCGTCGAAGTCGCGCTGGTGTTCCGCCTGCATATTGGCGATATGCTGCTCCGGGGTGAGCCCCAGCTGTTCGGCTTTGAGCATGATGGCGGTGCCGTGGGCGTCGTCGGCGCACATGTACAGGCAGTGGTGGCCGCGCGCGCGCTGGAAACGCGCCCAGATGTCGGTCTGGATATATTCGAGCACATGGCCCAGGTGCAGGGAGCCATTGGCGTAGGGGAGTGCGCTGGTGACGAGTATGTTGCGCGGTTGCGGCATGGGGGAAATCCGTGTGCTTTGAGGTCGATGAAAGGGCGGGGAATATAGCAGATTTGCGGTGTCGCTGGGAGCGCGCCGGGAGTGCGCTGGGAGTGCGCTGGGCGCCCCGAGCTCCAGCTCGGCTTGCGGGCCGACGGCCCGCCCCTCTCCCCCAACCCCTCTCCCGCAAGCGGGAGAGGGGAGCTAACGCCTGGCTGGCTTTGCCAGAGCTCATCCTCCACAATGCCGCCATCGAGAATTCTCAGAGAGGGAAACACAGTGAGCGATCATCATCACGATCACGATGAACTGCCCGAAGAGGTGCAGGGAGAGCTGGAGCGCCTGGCGGAGTGCATGGGCCAGTTGCACGACCCGGCCACCGGGCTGCCGCTGGACGAGCTGGATGCGGAGATCGAGGTGGGTTTTGACGAGGGCACTGTGCTTGTCGGCCTCACCCTCGGTTATCCCTGTGCCAGCCTGGAGGAGCACTGGCGCGAGCGGGTGCGCGAGTCCTGTGCGCCGCTGCTGAAGGGCGGAGCGCTGGGCGGCAGCCAACTGCAGTTCGAACTGTTCAGCGAGTTTCCTACCACCCCCGCCCCGGACGCTCCGGAACCCTTGCGGAAGGTGAAGAATATCGTCGCCGTGGCCTCCGGCAAGGGCGGGGTGGGCAAGTCCACCACCGCGGTGAACCTGGCCCTGGCCCTGGCCGCCGAGGGCGCCAGCGTCGGCCTGCTGGACGCGGACATCTACGGCCCCAGCCTGCCCACTATGCTCGGTACCGAGGGCGTGCGCCCGGAAGTGCGGGAGCAGAAGTTCTTCCTGCCGGTGCCGGCGCAGGGGCTGGAGACCATGTCCCTGGGCTACCTGATGACCGAGGAAACGCCCGCGGTATGGCGCGGGCCCATGGCCAGCGGCGCCCTCAACCAGATCCTCACCCAGACCCTGTGGGGTGAATTGGACTATTTGATCGTGGATATGCCCCCGGGCACCGGCGATATCCAACTGACCCTGGCGCAGAAGACGGCCCTGGCCGGCGCGGTGATCGTGACCACTCCCCAGGACCTGGCGTTGAAGGATGCGATCAAGGGGGTGGAGATGTTCCGCAAGGTCTCTGTGCCGGTGCTGGGCATTGTGGAGAACATGGCCCTGCACACCTGCTCCCGCTGCGGCCACAGCGAGCCGATCTTTGGCAGCGGCGGCGGCGAGCGCATCGCCGAGGGTTATCACACCCGCCTGCTGGGGCAACTGCCGCTGGCGATGTCCATCCGCGAGGGCACCGACGGCGGTTCGCCCACCGTGGCGGCGGAGCCGAAGGGGGAGATCGCCAGCCACTACCTCGAGATCGCCCGCCGCGCAGCGGCGCAGATCTGGCTCAATGCCGGGGAAGAGGGGATGCCGGAGATAGAAGTCAGCTAAGCGGCTCCCCCCCTTGTAGGAGCGGCGGGGCGGCCATCCGCCCATGCCCGCGATTGGGGGTGACCGGAGAGGCCGATCGCGGGCGTGGCGG
>NZ_JBOFOC010000173.1:0-1577 GCF_051659245.1 Microbulbifer sp. | reverse complement strand
ATCGCGGGCATGGCCCGCTCCTACAAGAAACCAATGCCCCGCACAGCGGGGCATTTTAATATCCGGCCACGATGAAATTTTCCCTGGTAATCTACGGCGCTCCTCACGCCTCCCAGTCCGCATCCAGTGCGCTGCGCTTCGCCCGCGCCCTGCTGCGGCAGGGTCACGAAATTCACCGCGTATTTTTTTACTGCGACGGCGTGCACAACGGCAGCGCGCTGAGTGCACCACCCCAGGACGAGCCCGACCTGGTCGCCGACTGGCAGTCGCTGCAGGAGCGGCACCGACTGGATCTGGTGGTCTGCATCGCCGCCGCCCAGCGGCGCGGCCTACTCAATGAAAACGAGGCATTGCGGCTGGAGAAGCCCGCGGCCAATCTCGCGGAGGGTTTCGAACTCTCCGGTCTCGGCCAGTTGGCGGACGCAGCGGTCAAGTCCGACCGCCTGATAACTTTTGGAGCCTGAAATGGCAAAACGCCTGCTCGCCCTGTGCCGCCAGGCACCCTACGGCAACGCCCTCGCCCGCGAGGGCCTGGAGGCGGTACTCGCCGCGGCGGCCATGGATCAGGCTGCGGACCTGCTGTTCCTCGCCGACGGCGTCTTCCAGTTACTGGACGGCCAGCGGGCAGAGGCCATCGAACAGAAGAGCCTGCGGCGCAACCTGCGGGCATTACCGATGTTCGGAGTCGAGAGCATTCATGTCTGCCAGCGCAGCCTGCTGGAGCGGGGGCTCGATGCCGGACAACTGCAAATTCCCGGCGCCCGGTTAAAATTGATTGCCGATACCGGCAGTTTTATCGCCGGCTACGACAGTGTACTGAGTTTTTGACATGACCCTGCATATCGTCAGCAAATCCCCCTACAGTTCCTCCGCGCTAACGGACTGTATCGGCAGTTTCGCCGAAGGCGACGCCCTGCTGCTGATCGAGGACGGAGTCTACGCCCTGAGCGGGCCCGCGTCGGAAAAAATTGCCGTATCCCCGGTCTACTGCCTGGAAGCGGATACCGATGCGCGCGGCCTGTCGATTCCGGAAAATATCCAGGCGATCGACGATGCCCGCTGGGTGTCCCTGTGCACCGAACACAACCCTGTCGTCAGCTGGTTCAAGTGATGAAAAGCATTCAGGTGGAAGGCCGGGAAATTCCACTGGATAAAGAGGGCTTCCTGCGCAATCTGGACGACTGGAGCCCGGCGGCGGCGGAGCAGCTGGCTCGGGCGGAGGGCATAGAACTCACCGGGGACCACTGGCAGGTAATCCGCCTGCTGCAGGAATTCTACCGGGAATTCGAACTGTCCCCGGCCATGCGCCCGCTGGTCAAATACGTCGGTCAGCATCTGGGCGCGGACAAGGGGCGCAGTATCTACCTGATGCAGCTGTTTCCGCCGAGCCCGGCCAAAGTGGCCAGCAAGATCGCCGGCCTGCCCAAGCCCACCAACTGTCTTTGAATCCCCCTCTCCCTGGCCCTCTCCCCCGACCCCTCTCCCGCAAGCGGGAGAGGGGTGCACAGTTCCCTTTCCCCCTTTGGGGGAGAGGGTTAGGGAGAGGGGGGCACAGTTCCCTCTCCCCCTTTGGGGGA
>NZ_JBOFOC010000172.1:0-7129 GCF_051659245.1 Microbulbifer sp. | reverse complement strand
CACGGATAGACATGCAGATGTTTCAAACCCACAGATTCCGCTGAGGACCCCAAAAATTAAGGTTTATTTTCCGGCCCTGCAAAAGCCGCGGTATGCCCGCGGCTTTTTTTGTAGGAGCCTGCTTGCAGGCGAATGGTCGAGGCTCTTAACTTCGCTAGCTCGTAGGATGGGCAAAGCGCAGCGTGCCCATCCTACAATGAGAAAACACTATTTTCTGGAAGGGAAATGGGCCAATGGCCAAATGGCTGATTCTCGCGGGCTGCCTGCTGATCGCCGCGGGCGTATTGCTGCACTACGCCCCCTGGCTGTTCAACTGGTTCGGTCGGCTGCCCGGCGATATCCGTATCGAATCCCCGCGCAGCAAGGTGTTTATTCCCATTACCTCGATGATCATTCTGAGTATTGTACTCAGCGTGATTGTCAGTCTCTTCCGCCGCTGATCAGCCCCGTTCCAGCAACTGCTCCAGCGGCAGCTCAGTGCGGTAGCGCACCTGCTTGAGGGAAAAGCTGCTCTTGATATGGTCGATGCCGGGCAGTTCAGTGAGTTTTTTATCCAGGAATTCCTGGTACGCCTGCAGATTCGGCACCACCACCCGCAACAGGTAGTCGAAGTCGCCGGTCATCAGGTAGCACTCCATCACTTCCGGCCACTGGCCGATGGTTTTCTCGAAGTCCTGCAGTTCCTTCTTTACCTGGTGGTTCAGGGTGACCTGGATAAATACGCTCACCGGCAGGCCGACCTTTTCCGGTTCCAGCAGGGTGACCGCGCGCTTGATAAAACCCTGTTCGTGCAGGTTTTTCACCCGGCGGGAGCAGGGGGAGGGAGAGAGGCAGACTTTCTCCGCCAGTTCGATATTGGGGATGGTGGCGTCCTGTTGCAGAATTTCCAGGATCTTCTTGTCGATGGCGTCGAGTAAATAGGCCATAAACCTTTCCGTTGTTTCTTGTTGTCGGCCGTCCCCGCTACACGACCAATTGCTAACTATACTTCCAGCCCTTCGGGCTGGCCAGCGAGGTGCGCTTCAGGAGAAAACCGGTGCCAGGGGCCGCTGAACATACCTTCTCGAAAACGATCTCAATAGGGCGATTAATTGCGGCGTTTTTACAATGTGTGGTGACTTGTGTCTCTATTATGCCCCAATACGGGCGAGTTTGGTATGACCTGCTTCGCCTGCGGGTGTTAATTTTACCCGCAGATCAATAATCATAAGCAGGTGGTATCCATGGCGATGGTCGAAGGCGATCTGGAGCTGGGCTTTGATCGCGACTACTCCCTGAAATCCGCGTTTACCCGCGAGTCGGGCCGGGTGTTCCTCACCGGCATAGACGCCCTGGTTCGGTTGCCGATCATGCAGAAGCAGCTGGACGAGTGCGCCGGGCACAATACCGCCGGGTTTATATCCGGCTACCGCGGCTCGCCCCTGGGAGGTTACGACCAGGCGCTCTGGCGGCGCAAATCCCTGCTCGCCCAGCGGGATATCCACTTCGAGCCCGGTATCAACGAGGACCTGGGGGCCACCAATATCTGGGGCACCCAACTGCTCGATCACTACCGCCGGCAGGCCACCCGCGACGGCGTTTTCGCCATCTGGTACGGTAAGGGTCACGGCGTCGACCGCAGCGCGGACGTGTTCCGCCAGGCAAATGTCCAGGGCACCTCCAGGCTGGGCGGCGTGCTGGCCCTGTGCGGCGACGACCACACCGCCGAATCCTCCATGTTTTCCCACAACACCGACCAGATCTTCGAGTCGGTGATGATGCCATTGCTGTTTCCCGCAACCATCGACGAGTACCTGACCCTGGGCCTGGCGGGGATCGCCCTGTCGCGTTTTTCCGGGCTCTGGGTGGGCTTCAAAGCCATTACCGAAACCGTGGAAGCGGGCGCTTCCATCCCGGTGCCGGGACTCCCACAGTTTGTCCGGCCGGATTTTCCCATCCCGCCCCACGGCCTCAACTACGACCCCAAACTGAACTGGCCGGCAGAGCGGCTGGAATACGAGCGCCGTATGCTGGAGGAGCGGCTGCCTGCCGCGCAGGCTTTTGCCTACGCCAACGGGCTGGACAAAACCGTCGTTTCCGCGCCGAAAAAGCGCTTTGGCATCATTACCGTGGGCAAGGCCCACGGCGACCTGCTCGAGGCACTGGAACTGCTGAATCTCTCCGAGCGCGATCTGTGGGATGCGGGCATCTCCATCTACAAGGTGGCCATGAGCTGGCCACTGGAGCCCAGGGGTGTCGGCGGGTTTGCCGAGGGGATGGAACGCCTGCTGGTGGTGGAGGAGAAGCGCCCGCTGGTGGAGGGCCAGCTGAAAAACCTGCTCTACGGCTGGGCGGACGAACGGCGTCCGAAAGTGGTGGGCAAGAAAGACCTGAATGGAGACGACCTGCTGCCGGCTATATGGGGTTTCGGCCCGGACCGGGTGGCTGTGGCCATCGCCCGTTGGCTGGCGGATACCGAGCTGGGCGAGAAACTCATCCCACTGGCGGAGAAGCTCGGCGGCAATATTCCGGCGAAAGCCAGCGGACTGCTCGTCCGCGAACCGATCTTCTGCGCGGGCTGTCCCCACAACACTTCCACCCGACTGCCCGAGGGCAGCCTGGGCAGCGCCGGTATCGGCTGCCATATCATGGCCCTGGGCAAAGGGCTGCGCACCGATACCTATTCCCATATGGGCGGCGAGGGCGCGCAGTGGGTGGGGCTGCACCGCTTCTCCAGCGCCGGGCATATTTTCCAGAATATGGGCGACGGCACCTACAACCACTCCGGCCTGCTGGCGATCCGTCAGGCGGTGGCCAGCCGGGTCAATATCACCTACAAGATACTCCTCAACGACGCGGTGGCCATGACCGGCGGCCAGCCCGCCGACGGCGAGGTCAGCGCTCCCAGTCTCGCCGCGCAGCTGCTCGCCGAAGGGGTGCGCGAAGTCATCCTGCTCAGTGAAAACCCGGAATACTGGCACAAGCACCGCGGGCAACTGCCCGGGGCCGTAAAGATATTGCCCCGCTCGGAACTGGACGCGGTGCAGCGCCGCCTGCGCGAAGTGCAGGGCGTGACCGCGATTATCTACGAGCAGGTGTGCGCGGCGGAAAAGCGCCGCCGGCGGAAGAAAAAGCAGATGGCCGACCCGCCCACCCGATTGTTGATCAATCACCGGGTCTGCGAGGGCTGTGGCGATTGCAGCGTGCAGTCCAGCTGTATTGCGGTGGAACCATTGGAAACGGAATTCGGCCGCAAGCGGCAGGTAAACCAGTCCAGCTGCAACAAGGATATGCGCTGTGCCGACGGCTTTTGCCCCAGCTTTGTCAGCGTCGAGGGCGGTGAACTGAAGAAGCCGCCCGTGCAGTCCCTGGCCCGGTCCCTGGACGCGGCCATTGCCGAACTGTCCCCGGCGCCGCAGGCGGACCTGAAGCGGCCGCTGAGCATCCTGGTGGCCGGTATCGGTGGCAGCGGTGTGCTCACCGTGGCCGCATTGTTGGGTATGGCTGCGCACCTGGAGGAAAAGGGCAGCACCACCCTGTATTTCACTGGCCTGTCGCAGAAGAACGGCGCTGTGGTCGCGCATGTGAAAGTGGCACAGCGCCCGGAAAATATCACCACCGCGCGCATTCGCGACGGAGCCGCCGAGTTGCTGCTGGGCTGCGATATGGTCACCGCCGCCAGCCAGAGGCCCAAGTTCGCCGAAGGTAAAATGCGCGCGCTGGTGAACACCGCCGAAGTGCCGGTGGCGGCTTTTGTCCGCGACAATGAACTGGCGTTTCCCGCTGATGCAACGCGGGAGAGTATCGAGTCTCTGTGCGCGGAGTATTTCGCCTTCGATGCCAACAGATACGCCCAGGCGCTCTTTGGCGATACCGTTGCCAGCAACCTGATGATCCTGGGCTATGCCTGCCAGCAGGGCCTGCTGCCCATCGGCGAGTCCGCGCTGGAGCGAGCCATTGAGCTGAACGGGGTGGCGGTGGAAAACAACCTGCGCGCGTTCCGCGCCGGCCGGCTGCTCGCGGAAAATCCCAGCGCAGTGGAGCGGCTGGCGGTACCGGCGCAGCCGGTCAAGCTGTTGGAGCCACGGGAGACGGTGGAGCAGTTGATCGCGCGCCTGGCCGCAGAACTCACCCAATACCAGAGCGCCGCCTATGCGCGCTGTTTTGCCCGAGCTGTGGAGAAACTGCACCGCAGCGAGCGGCAATTGCCCCACAGCGACGGCCGCTTGACCCGCGCCGCGGCCTACAGCCTGTACAAGGCCATGGCCTACAAGGACGAGTACGAGGTGGCGCGGCTCTACAGCGGCGAGGATTTCCAGCGACAGCTGCGGGAGACCTTTACCGGCGACTACCGCCTGCGCTTCCATATGGCACCGCCACTGGTTGCGCGCCCGGATGCCAGCGGTCGCATCAGGAAGATCACCCTGGGTCCCTGGCTGGGAAAACTGATGCCGCTGCTGGCGAAAGGTAAAATTCTTCGCGGGACCGTGTTCGATCTGTTCGGCTACACGGCTGAGCGCCGTGCGGAACGCCGCTGGGCGCGGCAGGTCGAGCGGGCAGTAATACTCGTCGCCGACCGCTTGCGGGCGGACAATTTTTCCACGGCGCTGGAACTGCTGGAGTTGCCGCAGCAGGTGCGCGGTTACGGCCATGTGCGAGAGGAGAAATTCTCCCGGGTGAATGGGCGCTGGCAGGAGCTACTCTCCCGGTTTACTGGCGGCCGCAACACCATCTTCTCTCCCGCCAGTGCGGAAAACACCCTGTAGGAGCGGCTCCCTGGGATAAATCGGCAGGATAGCCGATTTGGACGCCGAAGCCGCCCGAAGGGTGAGTGCCAGGGATGGCGCGAGTCAGCGCTGAGCTCCAGCTCGGCTTGCGGGCCGCAGGTCCGCCAACTGCTCATTACAAAGCGGGGCCAACCGCGGCCATGGGCCTCTTCTACAAAGATTCCCAGCTACTAATGATATCCTGTCCAATCAGTCACCGTTTTTCCCCCACCCCGCTGGCGCTATCTTCAACCAACTACTAAACCTAATGAGTACATACGCGACATCTGCGGCGCGAACACCGGCGCAGAGGTAGAGGTTTGGAGGAGCGTCAAATGAAATTCGGAACAGCGGCCACCGTGGGTTTTAGTGCATTGATGGCGTTCGGCTGCGCCACTCAGCAGGAACAGGTGCCGGGATCCGGGAATATCGTGATCGATACCTATGGTGTAAATATGCGTCAATACCAGCTGGACCTGGCGGACTGCAAAGGGCTGGCCATGGCATCGCGCCGGGATGAGGGGCGCCGGGGGCTCACCCGCGCCGCAGGCGGGGCACTGCTGGGCGGCGCCCTGGGCGCAATTGTCGGCGACTCCAGTCGCGCCGCGGCGGCCGGAGCGGGTACCGGTGCCATTGTCGGTGGTGTCTCCGGGGTAACCAGCGCGCACTCTGAAGCCAGTCGCATTACCAGGAATTGCCTGCGCGGGCGGGGTTACCGGGTGCTCAACTGAATCTCCTCTCCGATATCCGGTTAACGTAACTACTCACCCATAGGGAATCTGCTTTGGCTCAAGCGAGCCACCCTGTAGGAGCGGCGGGGGGAGCAGTTACCGGTTAATATCGCCTATCGCTGTTCAAAATCCAGATGTTTCAAAATCAACCCGAATACATCTGTCGGCTCCAAAACGTCGTGATCCAGCAAATGCTTCTCCTGCGTCACAAACAAAGGCCGGTCCAGTTTATCCCCGTTGATGCGCCCGTGGGAGCCTTTAACCAGCGTCGCATCCAGCGGAATAACATCCATTAAATAGCGAAAGCCGAGTTTTTTCTTCAACAGCTTGCCGGCGACTTGCAAGGGGAGTAACGGAATAGTCGGGTCGGCGAAAGTTTCCACTGGGTCATAACCGGGCTTGCGGTGGATGTCCACACAGCGGGCGTAGTCGGGCGCTTTGCTGTCGTCGAGCCAGAAGTAGTAGGTAAACCAGGATTGGGTGTCCGCCACGGCCACAAGATCGCCGGCGCGCGGGTGGTCCAGGTGATGCTGTTTTTTGCCCTCATCATCGAGTATGTGTTCGACACCTGGTGTTTTTTCCAGGAGCTCCTTTACCGCCGCAACATCATCTGGGTTTTGTACATAGACGTGAGCCAGTTGATGATCGGCGGTGGCAAAGGCGCGGCTGCCACCGGTATCGAGGGTTTCCAGGCCCAGTTCGTTTTTCACCTGAATATAGCCGTTCTCGCGCAGCACGCGATTGATGTGCACCGGTTGACTGGCGTTGGTGATGCCGTATTCGGACAGTAGGATGACGTTGGCGCCCTGGTTCTCGTAGTAAGTAATCAGGTCGCGACAGACTTCATCTATCTCGTTCAGTTCATTGCTGATCTTGTCGAAATCGATACCGCAGCGTTGCAGGTTGTAATCCAGGTGTGGCAGGTAGACCAGGGCCAGCGTCGGGTTCTTCCACTGATCGACTTTTATAGTGGCGTCGGCAATCCAGCGCGAGGAAACGATGTTGGCCTTCGGGCCCCAAAAGGAAAACAGCGGGAACTGGCCCAGCTCTTTTTGCAATTCATCGCGCAGCTCCATCGGTTGGGTGTGGATGTCCGGCAGTTTTCTCCCATCGGCGGGATAGAGGGGCCGGGGGGTTACGGCGTAGTCAACCGAGGAATACATGTTGTACCACCAGAACATGTTGGCGCAGGTGAAGTTCGGGTCGTGTTTGCGGGCTTCTTCCCACACTTTCTCCGCCTGCACCAGTTTGTTGGACTGGTGCCAGAATTTAACCTCGCACATGTCGCGAAAATACCAGCCATTGCCGACGATGCCGTGTTCATCCGGCCACTTTCCGGTAAGATAGGTGGATTGCGCCGAGCAGGTTACCGCAGGCAGCACCGGATTGATGGAGGCTTGTTTGCCCCGCGCGGTCCAATCCCGCAGGAAGGGGGTATGCTCGCCGATCAGTCGGGGGGACAGGGCGACGACGTTGATGACTACGGTTTTTTTCATTTTGGAACCTTAAAATTTTGCCTCGTCAGTAAAATCTGTGGGCCGTCTCCGGCACAGGTAGCCGCCCAAGCGCATGGTATAGCGCTATTTCCAGGCATCTGTAGGTCCTGAAGCCGTAGGATTTTCTGGCAGTCACTTTCGCTTTCAGCCCCTCGAC
>NZ_JBOFOC010000171.1:0-55728 GCF_051659245.1 Microbulbifer sp. | reverse complement strand
TGTCGGGGTGAACTAGTTACGATTTGGCACTGAAATGGGCCTGACTGGCAATCCGGAAGTCAGTCCCCAGCCAGGGCGCGATAGCGGCCCCGGTGGAAAACCAGCGGTTCACCGCCGCTGGCGGTGAACTCCAGCACTTCCCCGAGCAGGATGGTGTGGTCGCCGCCGTCAATGCACTGCACCCGGCGGCAGAGGAAGTGGGCAGCGCAGTCGTCCAGCAGCGGCAGTTGCGCCGGGCCGGAATGCCAGTGGACCTGGCCGAATTTGTCGCTGCCGCGGCCGGCGAAGAGGTTGGAGATATGCTGCTGGTCCGCCTTGAGTACGTGCACGGCAAAGTGGTCGTTGGCGGTAAAGGCGTTGTAGCCCAGGGCCTGCTTGTCGATGCTCCAGAGCACCAACGGCGGTTCCAGGGAGACGGAATTGAAGCTGTTGACGGTCATGCCCACCGGCTGGCCGTCGGCATCCCGTGTGGTGACCACGGTCACGCCGGTGGCGAACTGGCCCAGGGTGTCGCGCAGGGCGCGGCTCCGGGAGAAGGCGGGAGAGAGGGCTCGATTGCTGTCTGCCGTCATACTTCTGGTCAATTCTTGTGCAAAGTTTGTCGTGACGGCCATTCTACGGGAAAAGCGGCCCGTTTGCGCGTATTGCATTGTTCAGCACATGTGTGCCTGCAATTCGGCCCGCTAAGTCCAATACATCGAGTTGGAGCTCAACTCGGCCTCAACTCGGCACCTGTAGGAGCCATGACCGCGATTTGGGTGGCTAATTCCCCAGGCTGATCGCGGGCATGGGCGGATGGCCGCCCCCCCCGCTCCTACAAAGTGACCTGACTCAATGGTATTGGCGCTACTCCATCAACGGCGCGCACTCGGCGGTCAGCGCGTCCCGGGCGGCGATGGCGCTGCCGGT
Organism: Microbulbifer sp.; assembly: GCF_051659245.1. NCBI lineage: Bacteria > Pseudomonadati > Pseudomonadota > Gammaproteobacteria > Cellvibrionales > Microbulbiferaceae > Microbulbifer > Microbulbifer sp. The sequence goes on along the minus strand of NZ_JBOFOC010000171.1, from coordinate 54,819 downwards.
CAGGGCGAAGCCCAGCAGGCGGTTGCCGGCGTCGCGGAACTCCGCGCGCACGCCGTCCTCGCCGGCGTCGATCTGCCAATCGCCCTCGGCGCCCCGGCGCGGGGGGCAGACCACGGTGGGGCGCAGGGTGGTTTTCACGGCCACGGGAATGGCGCCGTAGTGCACTTTGCTCCGCCTGCCGCTGAGGGTTGCGGCCAGGGCGCGGGCGCAACTGGCCAGGGGGGCGACGAAGTAGAGCAGGTGGCCGTCCACCTCGGCACAGTCTCCGAGGGCGTAGATATCGGGGTTGCTGGTCTGTAGGTGGCGGTCCACCAGGATGCCGCGGTCCACCGCCAGGCCGGCGGCCTCGGCCAGGCCGGTATTGGCCTGCAGGCCCAGGGCGGCGAGGGCCAGGTCGGCGTGCAGGGTTTCGCCGTTGTCCAGCCGCGCGCGAAGGCCCCCGCCGTCGCGGGAAAGATCGGCGACGCGGGTGTTGCCGTGAAAGCGCACCCCGGCGGCCTCCAGGGTGCGCTGCAGGTCGCGCCCGGCGGCCTCCGGCAGCAGCGTGGCCAGGGGCCAGTCCAGCGGATCCACCATCTCCACCTCGTAGCCGGCCTGGGTCAGGTCGTTGGCAAATTCGCAGCCGATCAGCCCGGCGCCCAGCAGCAGCACCCGCCGGCGCCCCACCAGGGCGGTGCGGAAGCGGTGGTAGTCCGCCAGGCTGTTGATGCGGAACAGGTGCGCGCGGCCGTCGCCGTCGATGGGGGGCAGGGGACGGCAGCCGGCGCCGGTGGCCAGCACCAGTTTGCCGTAGCGCAGTTCCGCGCTGTGGCTGTCGCCTTCAGGTACCAGGGTGATAATCCTGGATTCCGCGTCGATGCCGGTGACCCGGGTGTGCACCAGGATTTCCGCGTTTAATTCCCGCGCCATTTCCTCGGCGGAGGCGGCGGCCAGTTGCTGCGGGGTCTTGCCGTGGGCCAGGGAGGCGGAGAGCAGGGGCTTGGAGTAGGAGGTGCCGTCGTCGCCAGTGATCATCACCAGCGGTGTGTGGCTGTCCAGTTTGCGGAGTTCCTTTGCCAGGTGGTAGCCGGCGAGGCCGGTGCCGATGATCACCAGGGGTTCTCCCTCTCCGGTGGCGCTTTCGGGGCTGGCCGCCGGCTGCGGCTCGGCCTCGCTCACCAGCACCATATCGAATTCTTCCTTGCTGACACCGCACTGGGGGCAGCACCAGTCATCGGGAATATCCTCCCAGCGGGTGCCGGGTGCTATGCCGTCTTCCGGCCAGCCCTTGGATTCGTCGTAAACCCAGCCGCACACCATGCACTCCCAGACGCGGTAGCCGGCGGCGGCAGTCGCGGGGGCTTCGGCGGTTCCGGTTTGCAGGACGGGGGCGTTGATTTCAGGTTCTTCCCGGCGGGGCTCGGAGGCCACCGGCAGCATCTCGAATTCCGCCTTGGCGGCGCCGCATTCCGGGCAGTACCAGTCGTCGGGAATATCCTCCCAGCGGGTGCCGGGCGCTATGCCGTCCTCCGGCCAGCCCTTGGCTTCGTCGTAGATCCAGCCGCAAATCTGGCATTCCCAAACGCGGTAATCAGACATGTATCCCTCCAATTAAATCTGGCAGAGCCAGATTACCAATAAATCGGCTGGGCATATTAGGAAAAATAAGCGGAAAAATCGTCACGTCGCAATAGTTGTTGCGCCTGTGCCTGGCGGCACTCTCCCGGCACTCTCCCGGCACTCTCCCGGCTCTCGATGCGGCTCTATTCGCTGTCGCGCTGGGCGATATTGGTCAGTGCGCTGTGGTAGATCTCGGCGATTTCACCGGGATGGGTGATGGAGATACCCAGGTCGTGTACCAGGCCGTCCTCGAGGCCGTAGACCCAGCCGTTGACCGTGAGCGGCTGTTTGGCCTTCCAGGCGTCGCGCACGATGGTGGTCTGGCACACGTGGATCACCTGCTCCAGCACGTTGAGCTCGCACAGCAGGTCCATCCGTTCCCTCTGCTGGAAGAGGTCGATCAAGGTGTGGTGCTTGTCCCGCACGTCCTGGATATGGCGCAGCCAGTTGTCGATCAGCCCCAGTTGCTGGTTATCCAGCGCCGCCTGCACGCCGCCGCAGCCGTAGTGACCGCAGACGATAATGTGCTTGACCTTGAGAATCTCCACCGCGTACTGCACTACCGAGAGACAGTTGAGATCCGTGTGCACCACCACGTTGGCCACGTTGCGGTGCACGAAGAGTTCGCCGGGTAGCAGGCCGACGATTTCATTGGCGGGCACACGGCTGTCGGCGCAGCCGATCCACAGGTATTCCGGCGATTGCTGTTTCGACAGTTTGAAGAAGAAATCCGGTTTTTCCTGCCGGGTGGCGAGAGACCACTGCAAATTGTTCTCGATCAGGTGCTTGAGCGGGCGCAACGCGGTTCCCCAACAATGACTGCCAGTGCGGCAGGATAGCCAGTTTGTGGTCCCCGGCCAAGCGAATCCGTCCCGGTTTTGTTAATCTGCCACGAACAACAAGGGAGGGTTGATCGATGGCAAGGAGACAGAGCCGTTTTCACCGACACCGCCGCCGCTTTTACCGGTCGGGTCCGCTGTTCCGGTTCCGGAAGCGGGTGCGCTGGTTGTTGGCACAGCGGGTGCGGGTGGGCAGTTACCGGCGGTTTTTTCCGGGGAGAAGCGATGCAATGGCGGGATGTGGAGAGCGGGAGAACAACAATGAGTGAAGTGGCGGCGCGGGTGCAGGTGGTGATGGCGGACTACCGCGACTCCCGGCAGGGGGAGGATATCCTGGCACTGATGGACGAATACGCCCGGGACCCTTTCGGCGGTGGCGAGCCCATGTCCGATTTTTGCCGCGAGCACTTGCTGGAACGGTTGGCGGAATTCCCCGGCGCTTTCAGTGTGCTCGCCTATGATGGTGATGGCGACGGCGACCGGGCGCTGGGCCTGGTGAACTGCTTTATGGGATTTTCCACCTTTACCTGCCGGCCATTGGTGAATATTCACGATGTGGTGGTAAGTGCCGCGGCGCGGGGAGCGGGAGTCTGCACCGCGATGCTGGATTTTGTCGCCCGGGAGGCGAAAAACCGCGGCTGCTGCAAGCTGACCCTGGAGGTGCTGGAAAAAAACCTGCCCGCGCAGACCGCGTACCGCAGGTCCGGCTTCAAGCCCTACGCGCTGGATGAGGAGTGGGGCACGGCGCAGTTCTGGCAGCGGTATTTGTAGAGGATTGTTCGGAGTTTTTACCGTAACTCCGGAGATGGGCACGTCGCTGCGCTCCTTTGCCCATCCTACGATCTTCGGCGCCTCCTGTAGGATGGGCAAAGCGAAGCGTGCCCATCAAATCAGCTTTAGAAGGATTCCCACTCGTGCTGGATGTCTGGTTCACCCGCGAATTCCCCGACCTTCCCCCCTGCCTGAGCCGCGAGGAGCGCGAGCGCAGCGAGCGGTTCCTGCGGGAGGTGGACCGGCGCACCTTCGTGCAGGCGCACACTTTCAAGCGCCTGCTGATCAGTCATTACGATTCCACCACCGCCCCCGGGAACTGGCGATTTGACCGCTCGCCGCACGGAAAACCCAGTATAGATCCCGCCCACCGGTATCAATTCAACCTCAGTCACAGCGGGCCCTTCCTGGCGGTGGCGCTGGCGGATTTTCCGGTGGGTGTGGATATCGAGCGACAGCGGGAGCTGAACGATGGCGAAGCCCTGGCCGCGGAGGTTTTTCACCCGCGGGAGCGGGAGTGGCTGGCGGGGCAGGGCTGTTTTTACACCGCCTTCTTTCGCTTGTGGACCGTCAAGGAGGCCGTTCTCAAGGCGTTGGGTACCGGGTTTTCCACTCCTCCGGCCAGTTTCTGTTGCGAGATACTGTCGGATGAATCCGCATCCGCCACAGTCAATGGAAGTCGCTGGCACTGCTGGAGCCGCCAGGGGGGCGATTTTCACCTGAGCGTTGCCGCCCCTCTAGAGCCCCGTTGCGGCGTGCGCTATTTTCAGGTGCACGGGGAGCCGGCGGTCTCCCCGGTTCCCGCCGCCGAAACCTCCGATCCATCGGTGAGCAGCCTGTTGAGGTATGCCAGCACCGCGGACTGGTGTTCCTGAAGATAGAAGTGTCCCCCCGCGAATAACTCCAGGCTGAAGTCGCCGCGGGTGTGGGCGCGCCAGGCCCGCATATTCTCCACCGAAGTGCCGCTGTCCTCCCGGCCCGCCAACGCGTGGATCGGGCAGTCCAGCGGCAGCCCCTGCCGGAAGCGGTAGTTTTCGTAGAGGCGGAGATCGGCGCGCAGCACCGGCAGCAGCAGTTCCAGCATTTCCGGCATTTGCAGCGCGGCCTCGGGAGTGCCCCCGAGTTCGCGGAGAAATTCGATCAACTCCCCATCCGGTGCGTCGTGCAGGCGGCGGGGAGGGACGGGGAGTTCCGGCGCGCGGCGCGCGGAGACAATCAGCGCCCGGGCCGGTGGATGGCCCAGCTCCCGGAGCTGGCACGCCGTTTCAAACGCGATAACGGCGCCGAGGCTGTGCCCAAACAGTGCGTAGTGCGAAGTGCCCTGCGCGCGCACCCGCCGGGCCATCTCCGCCGCCAGCCCATCCACCGTCGCCGCAAAGGGATCGCCAAACCGGGTGCCGCGGCCGGGATATTCCAGCGGAACCAGTTCGATTCCCCCGCCGAGCAGTGTTCGCCAGGGGCGGTACATGGCGGAGGAGGCGCCGGCGCAGGGGAGGCAGAAGAGAGTCAGAGGGGAATGCGTCATTTCTTAATGATAAGTATTATCATTAAGCGTATCAAATGGTAATATTTCGCACCTCAGAAAAAGAACCCACTAAGGACCCAGGTGCTATGGATCATACGAACAGGAGCTGGCGGCGGATTGGGGGCGGAACCCGGATGCTTTGCGCCGGTATCGCCATGGCGGCTCAGTTGCCAGCCCTCGCCGCAGAAGCCGGGAAATCCTCCGAAAGAATAGAGATGGTGGCGGTGTACGGCACCGATATGAGCAACTACGTGTTCGACAAATCCGAGGCCGCCACCGGTTTCGATGCGGACACCGACGAACTGCCGCGCTCGGTGCAGGTGATCCCGGAACAGGTGATCCTGGACCAGAACGCCAGGACCCTGAGCGACGTGCTGCGCAACGTCGCCGGTGTAACCCGCGCTCACGGCTTCGGCGGCGCGGAAGACGAGTTCCTGATTCGAGGCATCGCCAACAACCACCTGTTCGTGGATGGCAACCCGGTCAGCGCCCGCTATCAGATCGACGTCTCCAACATCGCGCAGGTGGAAGTGGTCAAGGGCCCCGCCTCCATCCTTCACGGCCAGGTCAGCCCCGGTGGTATTATCAATGTGGTCACCAAAAAGCCCCGGGCCCGGGATGCCACGTCCGTGCAGCTCGATATGAACGAGCACGGCGGCCGGGAGCTGACACTGGACAGCAGTGGCCGGCTCGGCTCCGACAAGCTTCTCTACAGAACCGTGGTCGCCGTCGAAGACTCGGAGACCTTCCGCGAAGTCAATACCACCGACGGTACAGAGGCGACCGGTATCGAGCGGCTGAGCATTTCCCCGTCGCTCACCTGGATGCCCACGGAGCGGGACGAAGTCACCTTCCGCATCAGCCTGAACGACCAGGAAGTGCCCATCGATCGCGGCACCGTCGCGGTGGAAAACGAAAACGGCGGGCTGGAAATCGCCGACATCCCGCGGGAGCGGCGCCTGGGCAGCGAATTCGATATCCGCGACAGCCGGGACCTGCTGGTGCAGATGGATTACGACCACTACTTCAATAACGGCTGGACCAATCGCTTCAAGATCGGCGCCTTCGAGAAAGAATTCGACGACTACCAGGCCCGCCCGGCGGCGGGGCTGAACCCCGGGCTGACCACCCGCGCGGTGCAGAAGAGCAACGGCCTGCTGGCGCGTACCCACGACGGCAACCTGGACGTTGCCGAAAAAGATTTCTTTTTCTCCAACAGCCTCAGCGGCACCTTCGAACTCGGCGGCGTGGACAACAATCTCTACGTGGGCGCCAACTACTACCGCCGCGGCGTCGACCACACCGACGCTTTCGCACTCACCGGTGCCGGCATCCCCGGCATTTACACCTACGACGTGGACACCATCGATATCTACGCGGACGAGCAGCCCGCACTGACGGCGCCGAAAACCCAGACCGCCATAAGCCGCAACGACGAAGTGACCCATGAGGCCGGCCTGTCGGTACAGAACCTGTCGCAGCTCACCGAGCGCCTCAATTTGCTCGCCGGCCTGCGCTATGACTACTTCGAGCGCGAGGCCGAGCAGACCGCCTACTACACCGCGCTGAGCGCTGTCGCTTTCGTGGAAAATGCGACGCCGGGAAAACGCGAGGAATCCGACCACAACCACAATCTCAGCGGCCAGGTCGGTGTCCTCTACGAAGTGATACCGGGCGTATCCACCTACGGCGCCTACAGCGAATCCTTTCAGCCCAACTACACCGACATTACCGCCGGCGTGACCTCCCCGGACAACCTCGATCCGGAAAAGGCCAAGCAGGTGGAGCTGGGTATCAAGAGCCAGTTGTTCGACGACCGCGTGCGCCTGTCGCTGGCCTGGTACGACCTCAACCGGCGCAATGTGGCCAAGGCGGAAAACCTGCAGCTGCGCCTGAACGGCGAGGAGGACAGCCGCGGTATCGAACTGGAGGGTTCGGTACAGGTCGTCGACGGTATGAACCTGATCTTCAGCTACGCCCGCGTGGATGCCGAAATCATCGACGACGGCGAAGAGAGCCGGGATAACGAGGGCAACACTCCCTACGGCGTTCCCGAGGATTCCGCGCGGGTGTGGGGCACCTATGAATTTGTCGACGGCCGCCTGCGCGGCCTCGGCCTGGGTGCCGGCGCGGTCTACACCGGCAGCCGCCAGGGGGACGACGCCAACACCTGGACGCTGCCCTCCTACACGGTTTTCGACCTGGCCGCGTGGTACTACCTGCCGGTTTCGAATAACTCGCAGGTCAAACTGCAGGCGGGGATCAAGAATCTCACCGACAAGGAATACTACCCGGCAAACCTCAACGCCTTCCGTATCAATGTCGGCGAGCCGAGGACGGTATACGCCAGCGTGCGTTACGAGCTGTGACACTGAATTGGGAAATGCCCTGTAGGAGCGGCCCATGGCCGCGATCGGCATTCGCTACGAAGTGATATCGATCGCGGCCAGCGGCGGATGGCCACCCCGCCGCTCCTACAGGGCGGGGAATATCCAGTGCCACTCAGCGTCGCCCCTGTGGTATAACCTGCCGCTGGAAAAAGCTGCGCCACCTTCGGGTGGCGCGGCAGTTTTATCAGGGGAGCCAGCCAATTTGCTAAACGCCAGAGGTATCAGTGTCCGCTTTGGAACCCAGCGTGTACTCGACGGCATTGACCTGTCGATACCCGCCGGCCGCTTCTCCGCGCTGGTCGGCGCCAACGGCTGCGGCAAGACGACCCTGCTCAACGTGCTGGCGCAACTGGTGAAACCCGACAGCGGCAGCGTCTCCCTCGGCAGCGACTCCCTCGCCGGCCTCTCCCGCCGGGATATCGCCCGCCGCATCGGCCTGCTGCCGCAGATCACCGGTACCCCCGTCGGCCTCACCGCCGGGGAGTTGGTAATGCAGGGGCGTTACCCCTGGCAGAACTGGTGGCGGCAGTGGTCGGACGAAGACCAGCGAGCGGTGGACGCCGCGGTGGCCCTGACCGACATCGAACCCCTGCTGCAACGGCCCCTGACGGAACTCTCCGGCGGTCAGCGCCAGCGCTGCTGGATTGCCATGACCCTGGCCCAGGACACCCCGGTGCTACTGCTGGATGAACCCACCACCTATCTGGATATCGCCCACCAGGTGGAACTGCTGCAACTGGCGGCGGACCTGGCCGCCGGCGGCAAAACGGTTGTGGCGGTGTTGCACGACCTGAACCAGGCCGCCTGCTACGCCGACCACCTGATCATGCTCCGGGACGGCGGCATCCACGCCGAGGGCGAACCGGCCGCGGTTTTCACTGCCGACAACCTGGAAGCCGTGTTCGGCTTCAGGGCGCATATCATCCGCGACCCGCACTCCGGCAACCCCCTCTGCGTGCCGCGCACGGAGTCCGCCGAGCTGGAGCTGGTGTCGCGGGAGGTCAGCCTGTGAGTGACGCGGCCGGGCTGTCTCCGGCGCGCCGGCCCGGGCTGCCGCTTGCCGGCCTGGGCCTGCTCGGCCTGCTGCTGTTCACCGCCTTCCTGCACCTGGGGCTGGGGGCCAAGGCCCTGGACTGGGCTACTACCTGGCAGGCCCTGTTCCAATACGATCCAACCGACCTGGACCACGCCGTGGTGCGCGACAGCCGCCTGGCGCGGCTGCTGGTGGCCGTGGTGGTGGGGGCGGCGCTGGCGGTCGCTGGCGTGTTGATTCAGGCGATCACCGACAACCCCCTGGCGGACCCCGGCATACTCGGCATCAACGGCGGCGCCGCCTTTTTTGTGGTGGCGGGCCTGCTGATGGTGCCCGGAACCGATTTCGCCCATCTCCCCTGGTACGCCTTCCTCGGCGCGGTCTCCGCCGCGGTCATGGTGGCGCTGCTGGGCGGCCGCGCCCACAACCCGGTGCGGCTCACCCTCGCCGGGGCCGCGGTGGCCGCGCTCTTCTCGGCGACGACCGCCACCGTCCTGCTGCTGGACCAGCAGGGGTTGGACAAACTGCGTCACTGGCTCACCGGCGCCATCGGCGCCGCCGACGTCAGCAAACTGTTGCAGGTAACCCCCTACCTGGTGATCGGCCTGCTGCTGGCCCTGTCCCAGGTGCGCTCACTGGACGCTCACCGCCTCGGGGCGCGGGCGGCCGCCGGGCTGGGGGTCAATATCCTGCGGCTGAAAGTGGTGGGGCTGGTGGCGGTGGTGTTGCTGTCCGGCAGTGTGGTGGCCGTGGCCGGCCCCATCGGTTTCGTGGGGCTGGTGGTACCCCACGCGGTGCGCCTGGTGGTGAGCGCCGACTACCGCTGGATACTCGGTTACTCGGTAATAGTGGGGGCCCTGCTGGTGGTACTGGCCGACCTGCTGGCGCGGGTTGTGGTGCGGCCCTACGAGATCAACACCGGCATAGTCACCGCGATGATCGGCGGGCCCATATTTATCGCCCTGGTGATCCGGAGGGTGAAATGAGGTGGGCCGCGCCGGCGGCGCTGCGCCTCGGGGGATTTTCCCTGCGCTTCCGTCCCCTGGACCTGGGCTGGATTTTGCTTATTACCTTGGGGCTCTTCGCTGCTGTGTTGGCCGCGTCGACCTTGGGCAGCTTTCCCCTGGGATGGCAGCAGGTCTGGGCGGGCCTGTGGCAACCGTCCGGTTCCGGTGAAGGTGCGATGGCACACCAGGTGCTCTGGCAACTGCGCATGCCGCGCATCCTCGCCGCGATGCTGGTGGGGGCCTGCCTTTCGCTGGCGGGGGTGATACTGCAGTCGCTCACCCGCAACGCCCTGGCGGCCCCCGGCCTGATCGGCGTGGAGGCCGGGGGCAGTGTCACCATGCTGATATCCCTGGTGCTGTTTCCCGGCTTGGTGCCCGTCTATCTACTGCCGCTGACCGCACTGGCCGGTGGCCTGGTGGTGGCGGTATTCATCCTGATGCTGGCCCTGCGGGGGGATTTCTCGCCGCTGCGTCTCATCCTGGTGGGAATTGGTACGACCGCCATGTTGCAGGCCGTCTCCGAGTTGCTGCTTACCTACGGGGATATCGACCGGGTGGAATCGGCATTGATGTGGCTCGGGGGGAGCCTGCACAAGGTCACCTGGACCGAGGTGCAGGTGCTGGCGCTTTGGTTCCTGCTCGCAGGGGTGCCGGCGATGTTCGCCTTCCGCCAGCTTAACCTGTTGCAGCTGGGGCCGGCGGTGGCCTCCAGCCGCGGCCTCTCCCAGCGCCGCACTTTGGCTGTTCTGTTGCTGGCCAGCGTGATGCTCACCTCCAGCGCTGTGGCCACCGCGGGTACCATGGTGTTCGTGGGCCTGATCGGGCCGCACCTGGCCCGGCAGTGCTGTGGGGACCGCCACGGCATACTGCTGCCGCTGGCTGCGCTCAGCGGCGCGCTGCTGGTGCTGACCGGGGATACCCTGGGGCGCTGGGTATTCGCGCCGCTGCAATTGCCCGCGGGGCTGGTGGTCGCGATAGTGGGCGCTCCCTATTTTATTTTTCTGATAGCCCGCCGCCGGGAATTTGCGAACTGAATAAGAAGTAGGAGAAAGCGATGTCCTGGAATAAAACCCTGTTGCTGCTGCTGGTAATGGCCTTCGGCGTCGTTGCCCAGGCGGCGGAGACCCGTGTGTTCAAAAATCGTTTCGGCGAAGTAAAAGTGCCGAAAAACCCCCGCTGCGTGGTATCCCTGCACGACTTCAGCCTCACCGTGCAGCTGATGGAACTGGGCGTCAAACCCTGCGGCTCCACCGGCCGCAAAAAGCTGATGTCCGAGCCGCTGTTCCGCGGCGTGCAGCACCGCTTCGACGTTTCGGGTATTCAGTACGTGGGTGGCCACAAGTCGCCGGACCTTGAGGCCATCGCCGCACTCAAGCCGGACCTGATTCTCGGCCTTTCCTACCATCGGGAACTGAAGCCAATACTCTCGGCCATAGCGCCGGTGGTGATACTCCCGGTGCAGGAAGAGGGCATCAAGAAATACGCCGGACAACTGGCCGACCTGGTCGGCCGCCGGGACAGCTACGAGGACCAGCTCAAGCAGTATCACTGGACGCTGGAAGAATTTCGCCGCCTGGTGCCAAACCCCGGCGCCATCACCGTGACCACACTGGAAATCTACGAAGACAATTTCCAACTGATCGGCCGCGGCGGCATGGACGAAGCCATCCGCGACCTGGGCCTGGGGCACCCCAAGGCCTACAAAAAGGCCCGCTTCCACGTGCCCTACAGCCTGGAGCGGGTGGGGGATTTCGATGCGGACTTTATCATCGACACCTACGAACCTCTCCTCAACACCCGCCGGCAGACCGCATCTTTCCGGGAATCCGCCCAATGGCGCCAACTCTTCGCCGTCCGCCACGGCCAGTTCCTCTACTTCAACCGCAGCCGCTACGGCGAATCCATGGGCGGACTGCTGGGTACCGCCTCGCTGTTGCTTTCCCATATTGCCGAGCGGGATAGGATTTCCCTGGCCGAGGAGATCCGGGCGAAGGCCAAAACCAACTGAGCCAGGTTCCAACCTGTAGGAGAAACCCTGGGAACGCCGAGCTCCAGCTCGGCAACGGGCCGCAGGCCCGCAGATTGTAGGAGCGGCCGCTGGCCGCGACAAATTTGTCTGGAACAAATTTGGACGCCGAAGGCGCCCGTAGGGTGAGCGTCAAGGATGGGTGCGAATCAGCACCAGCAAGCAAGCTCCACAGTTTGTAGGGCGAATAAGCGCAGCGCATTCACCAAAAGCACTTGCGAAATGAATTCGCCCACAGGCCGAACAGATGAAGGCATGTGTTTATCCAACTGTATATCATCAGGGCCACGATATAAATGTCGGTGCGCCACTATGACTTGTAGTCAATATCAGAAATTGAATTGGAAACTTTGTAATGAGAGACGTCGTATTATTTGTTGATGTACAAAATGTATATTACACGACGAGACAGGCGTATAGTCGAAACTTTGATTACAATAAGTTCTGGTCACGAGCTACCTTCGATAGGCGAGTGGTAAAAGCTATTGCTTATGCGGTCGATCGAGGGGATAGCAAACAGGCAGAGTTCCAAAATATATTGAGGGCTATCGGGTTCGAGGTTAAGCTAAAGCCATTTATTCAAAGATCGGATGGTTCTGCAAAAGGTGATTGGGATGTCGGCATAACCATTGATGCAATGGAATACTCCGATAGAGCAGATGTCGCTGTTCTCGTATCTGGAGATGGTGATTTTGATTTGCTTGTAAATAAGCTTCGAGTAGGCAAGGGAAAGTTTGTAGAAGTTTACGGTGTCCCTGAATTAACATCGAGATCTCTGATGAATGCAGCCAGTGAATTCATTCCAATTAAAGATGGTCTTCTGCTGGGTTGATATTGCTCCGACGTTAACCGTTTAAGATGGAGAAAGGATGATTGAGGGGATGTGGGAGCTACTCGTGCAGCGGACGGTAACATACCTATATTGTTCTCATGTTGTTAATCATGATGAAATGTTATACCCAGTATGTGAGGCAGTTTACACGCGGAAAGAAAAGGTGTTGATTAATAAAAAAGCAGATGAAAAATTTGTGTTTGTAAATTTTTCTCAGTCTTATTTTTTGTTCCTGTTTGTGTGGTTATATTTCTATATTTGGTGTTGTAATATTTGGTCTATAGCTGTTCTGGTTGCCAAGCAAAAAGAATGGTAAGGGAAACTATGAAAAACAAAAACTACTCCATCAAAACCGCAACCCGAAAGGAAGTAGATATCGCCATTTCCTGGGCCGCAGCAGAAGGCTGGAACCCAGGCATATACGACGCAGATTGCTATTACACCGCCGATCCACAGGGTTTTCTTGTCGGCTACCTCGGCGAAGAGCCAATCGCCACGATATCGGCAGTGAAATACAGCGATACTTTTGGTTTTCTCGGTTTCTATATTGTCAAACCTGAGTATCGGGGACATGGATACGGCCTCCAGATCTGGAATGCAGGTTTACAGTATCTGCAGGGGTGCAATGTCGGCCTGGACGGGGTCGTTGCCCAGCAGGACAGCTACAAAAAGTCCGGTTTCAGGCTCGCTTTTCGCAATCGTCGCTATGAAGGAGTTGGTGGCGGCGATTTCCCGACAAACGCTGAAATCGTAAAGTTGTCATCCCTGCCCGTTGAAACCATCACTGCCTATGACCGCCCCTTCTTCCCCGCAGACCGCTCGCATTTTATCAAGGCCTGGATTGAGCAGCCTGAATGTACTGCTCTCGGGATCAGGGATGGGGGGAAGCTTGCAGGTTACGGCGTGCTTCGCAAGTGCCGCTCCGGGTACAAAATCGGTCCGCTTTTTGCGGACGATCCGGAACTGGCCGAATCACTCTTTCAGGCACTGAGATCGACAGTTCAGCCCTCGGAGTCCGTTTATCTCGACGTACCGGAAGTCAATCCAGCAGCTGTGGATTTGGCGAAGCGCTACAACATGAACGTCGTATTCGAGACAGCGCGAATGTACAAAGGGCCGGAACCCGATATGCCGGTCAATCGGATTTTCGGTATTACGTCTTTTGAAGTCGGGTGAGAGATGAATGACACTTTGTTAAGCCCCCGAGCTGCTCCTGCCCCTGAGGATTGCGCTGTAGGAGCCTGCTTGCAGGCGAGCATTCCCGGTGCCTTGCCGCACCCAATTCGCCTGCAAGCAGGCTCCTACAGGGGGATTCCGCTTAACTTAGTACCGGGCAGCCTATGCGGGGCACCAGCCTACGCCGCTCCGGGGAAATCCGTACAGCCTGCCACTTCGGCAACAGCCCCGGCAAACCGCTCGACAACAACCTCTATTTCTTCGGCCTGAATAATCAACGGCGGCAGGAAGCGCAGCGTCGCCGAATGGCGCCCGCCCACTTCCAGGATCAAGCCCCGTTGCAGGCAGGCGCGCTGCAGCGCGCGGGCGCGGTTGCCATCGAGAGGTCGGTTGCCCAGCGCATCGGGTTCGCCCTCCGGGGCCACTATCTCCACGCCCTGCATTAAGCCAAGCCCCCGCACCTCGCCGATCATTGGGCTGTCAAGATTGGCCAGTGCCGCGTGCAGGCGGTTTCCCACGGCTTCCGCCTGTGCGTCCAGTTGCTCGCTGCGCAGGGTTTCCATCACCGCGGTGCCGGCGGCCATGGCCAGTTGGTTGCCGCGGAAGGTGCCGGCGTGGGCGCCGGGTTGCCAGGTGTCCAGGGCCTCGTCATAGACCAGCACGGAGAGCGGCAGGCCGCCGCCGATGGCCTTGGACAGGACGATAACGTCCGGCTCTATGCCGGCGTGCTCGAAGGCGAAGGGCCTGCCGGTGCGCCCCATACCCGCCTGCACCTCGTCCAGGATCAGCACTATGCCGTGGCGCCGCGTCAGCTCCCGCAGGCCGCGCAGCCAGCGGGGTGGGGCGGGCAGGGCGCCGGCTTCGCCCTGCACGGCTTCCACGATCACCGCCGCCGGTTTCACCACGCCGGATTCCGGATCGGTGAGCAGGGTGTCCAGCAGTTGCAGGTTGGCGTCGATGCCGGCCTCGCCACCCAGCCCCAGGGGGCAGCGCTTGAGCTGCGGAAAGGGCAGGAACTGCACCCCGGGCAGCAGCGGTCCCAGGGGCTGCTTGGGGCCCAGGTTGCCCATCAGGCTGAGGGTGCCCTGGGTCATGCCGTGGTAGGCGCCGCTGAAGGCGACCACCGTGTGCCGGCCGGTGGCGGTCTTCGCCAGCTTGATCGCCGCTTCCACCGCATCGGCGCCGGAAGTGCCGCAAAACTGGATCTTCGCGCGCCCGGCGATGGTGCCGGGCAGCAGCTCGAACAGGGTGGAGACGAAGCGGTCCTTGAGCGGCGTGGCGAGATCCAGGGTCTGCAGTGGCAGGCCATCGGCCAGCGCCCTTTGGATGGCGCTGGTGGTGGCCGGGTGGTGATGGCCCAGGGCCAGGGTGCCGGCGGCCGCCAGGCAGTCGATATACAGCTGTCCGGCGGTGTCGCGCAGGTAGATGCCGCGGCCCTCGGCGAGGGCCAGCGGCAGGCGCCGCGGGTAGCTGCGGGCATTGGATTCCCGCTGCGCCTGGCGCTCGAGGATTTCATTGCCGTCCAATTGGCGAAGCGGCTGGCCGGCAAAGCTGGCCAGGTCAAAGCCGGGCAGTCCGGCGGAGTCCGGGGCCGGTTGCCCCGATACGATAGCGTCCATGAATGGCGCTCCCTCGCTGTGATCAATGTTCCCTGGTCATGGCCTCGCGCAGGCTCTTGGGGCGCATGTCCGTCCACACTTCCTCGATAAAGATTAGACACTCTTCCTTGGTGCCGCTCTTGCCGGCTTCGCGCCAGCCGTCCGGCACCGGCTTGTAGTCCGGCCAGATGGAGTACTGCTCTTCCTCGTTGATCACCACGGTGAATCGGGTATCCGGGTCGTCCATGCTCATGGATTCATCTCCTCATTCGTTTTGTTTTTGGGGCGTGACGCACTCTACTGATCGGGCCCGATTGGCCGTTTAGCCGGGCAGGACACACTTTGTGCCACAGCGGGAGGCCCTGTCCCAACCCCGAACCCTGATTTTTAAGAACGAATTCACATTAGAAGATAAACGCGAACGATTATCAATTGTAATTTGGCTGACCCTTCTGTAAATTCACTGCGTCGCCGGGGTATGGAATAACCGAACACAGATCGAGGAGTCGTATGACCAGCGTGACAACAGGAGCGCTCTCCACGGCAGGGGAGCAGGGCAGGGATTCGAGCGGGGGAGAATTGCCTCTGGTGCTGACCCCGACGGAACCGGGAGCAGACTGGCGAAGCTGTATCGAGGATATCCGCCTGCTGGTGGACAGACATCTCTACCGCGTGGGCGGCCTGTTGCTGCGGGATTTCGATTTCTCCGGGGAGGAGGGCTTCGAGGCCTTCGCCCGCGCCTTCGGCCACGACCTGCTCAGCTACGATTACGCCTCCACCCCCCGCACCCGGCTCAATAAGGGGGTCTACACCTCCACCGAATATCCCGCCCACCAGGTGATTCCGCTGCACAACGAGCAGTCCTACACCCTGCAGTGGCCGATGAAAATCTGGTTTCACAGTGTGCGCGTGGCGGAGTCCGGCGGTGAGACGCCCATCGCCGACAGCCGGGAAGTATACCGCCGCCTGGACGCCGGACTGCGCACGCGCTTTGCCGACCGCGGCCTGATGTACGTGCGCAATTACGGCAACGGTCTCGACCTGCCCTGGCAGCAGGCTTTCAACACCGAAGAGCGCTCCGCGGTGGAGCGTTTCTGCCGCGCCAATCGCATCGATTTCGAGTGGAAGCCCGACGGCGAACTGCGCACCCGGCAGCGCTGCCAGGCGGTCGCCGTGCACCCAGCCACCCGGGAGCCGGTGTGGTTCAACCAGGCGCATCTTTTTCACCTTTCCAACCTGGCGCCCCAGTTGCGCGAAACCCTGCTGTCCGTGGTGGGCGAGGCGGAGGTGCCGCGCAATGTCTACTACGGCGACGGCGCTCCCATCGAGGAGACGGCCCTCGACGAAATTCGCGGAGTGCTCGACGACTGCCAGGTGGTTTTCCCCTGGCGGCAGGGCGACGTGATGATGCTCGACAACATGCTGGTGGCCCACGGGCGAAGTACCTATCGCGGGGAACGCAAGGTGATTGTCGCCATGGCGGAGCCCTGTCCGCAGCCGGAATAGCTCAGGCAAAAATCAAAAACAATTCAGGAAAGCTACAGGATGCAGCGAGAAAATCCCTCCCACGCGGAACACTGGGTTGCGCAATTGCGCCAGAGCGCCGCGCAGCAACCCGACAGAGTGGTCTTCGAATTCCTTGCCGACGCCCGCGAGGTGAGCGAGCGGCTCACCTGCGGTGAGCTGGACCGCCGTGCCCGCGGTTTGGCGTCGCGGCTGCAGGCGCTGGCCGGCCCCGGCACCCGCGTGCTGATACCCATGCCCAACGGCATCGACTATATCGTCGGCTTCTTCGCCGCGCTCTACGCGGGCATGATCGCGGTCACCGCCTACCGGCCCCCACACAAGCGGCGGGGCTGGCAGCGGATACTGGCGATTGCCGGCGATTGCGACGCCGGCCTGCTGCTCACGGACGGCGAGGGCCGGGAGGCGGTATCCGAATGGGCGCGCGAACAGTCGCTGTCCTGCCCGGTGGTGGCCGTTTCGGCGGAGGACGGCGAGCGGGCCGGACACTGGCGCGAGCCCGGAATCGAAGCCGGCGACATCGCCCTGTTGCAATACAGTTCCGGTTCCACCGGCACGCCCAAGGGCGTGGCGATCAGCCACGCCAACCTGCTGCACAATGTGGCGCTGATGCAGCGGGAGATGGCCATCGCCCCGGAAGATATTTTCGTCTCCTGGCTGCCGCTGTTTCACGATATGGGATTGGTGGGCCAGATGCTCACTCCCCTGTTCAGCGGCTGCCGCACCCTGTTGACCCTGCCGCCGCTGGTGGTGCAGCAGCCACTGCGCTGGCTGGAACTGATGACCCGTAGCGGCGCCACCGTGAGCGGCGGGCCCAATTTTATCTATGACCACTGCGTGGAGCGGATCGCCCCGGAGCAGGTGGCGGAATTGGGCCTGTCGAAATGGCGCATCGCCTTCAACGGCGCGGAGCCGGTGCGTGCGGCCACCCTGGAACGCTTCGCGGAACACTTCGCCCCCGCCGGCCTGGTACCGGAGTCGCTGGCGCCCTGCTACGGGCTGGCCGAGGCCACCCTGATGGTCACCGGTACGTCCAGCGGCGGCTACAGCACCCTGACCGTCGACGAATCCGAACTGGCCCGAGGCAGGGTATGTCCCGCCGGCAGTGGCCGCACCCTGGTGAGTTCCGGCCAACTCAACGGCGAGATGCAGGTGCGGATCGTCGAGCCGGCGGAGCAGTACCAGCTTCCCGAAGGGGAGGTGGGGGAGATCTGGGTACGCGGCGCCAGCGTGGCCGGCAGCTACTGGCGTCAGACAGGACTCAGTGCCGAGGCCCTGGGCGCGCGCCTCGAGGATGAGGGGCCCTACCTGCGCACCGGCGACCTGGGCTTCCTGCACGACGGACGGCTCTTCGTCTGCGGCCGCATCAAGGAGTTGATCCCGGTTCGCGGCCGCAACCACTACCCGCAGGATATCGAGGCCACCGCCCAGGCGGTGAGCCCGCACCTGATCGCCCACGGCGGCGCCGCCTTTGCCCTGGACACCGGGGAGGCTGAAGCCGCTGTGCTGGTGCAGGAAGTGGATCGCCGCGCCGCCGGCAAGTCCGGCGCCGTGGACACGGTCGCGCTGATCCGCGACATCTGCGCGGCGGTGGCCGCGGAGCACGACCTCCAACTGCACGCCGTGGCGCTGATCGCACCGGCGTCCCTGCCGCGCACCACCAGCGGCAAAATCCAGCGCACTGCCGCACGCCGCGCCTACTCCCTGGGCGAACTCAAGCTGGTCGAGCAGTGGAATGCGAAGGGTGACACCGGGGGCGAGGCCCCGGAGCTTCCGGCGGGGGACGCCGCCGGTATCGCCCGCTGGATCTGCCACTGGATCGCCGCCCAGACCCGGAGGCCGGTGGAACGGGTAACCCCGGACCTGGCCCTGGAAGCCAGCGGACTCGATTCCGTCGCCGGCATGACCCTGAATCACGAGCTGTCCACCCGCCTGGGGGTGCGCTTGGAGCCGGATATCCTCTGGCGCTACCCCACGGTGGAGGCGCTGGCCGGCTATCTGGCTTCCCCCGACGAGGCCCGGGAAGTCGAGACCTGGCAGGAGGGCGTGCTGTGACAGCCCAGCCACTACTGTACGAATGCTGGTCCCGGGGTATCACCCTCTCCGTTGACGGCGGCAATCTGGCCTTCCGCGCGCCCCCGGGCGCCCTGGACGAAGCCCTGCGCGAGCGCCTTCGGGAAAACAAAGCGGAACTGCTGGCCGCCCTGCGGGAGGATCCCGACTACTTCGACGCGCGGCCCCTGGGCGCCAACGAGCGTTCCCTCTGGTTCCTCAACCGCATGGCGCCGCAGAGCAGCGCCTACAACCTGGCCTTTGCCGCCCGCCTGCACGCAGATATCTCCACCGACGCAGTGGCACGCGCCTTCGCCGGATTGCAGAAACGCTACCCCATCCTCTGCAGTCCCTACGGTGAGCGGGACGGCGAGCCGGTGCAGTGGCTGGATGGAAAGAGGGCGCCGCGGCCACTGGAACTGGCGGGCCTCTCTGGCGGTGAACTTCGGGATCAACTGGCCCGGGAGGCAGACCGTCCCCTGGACCTGGCGGCGGGGCAGGCTTGCCGTGCCCTGCTGCTGGAGAGCGATAACGAGGAGACGGGTCCCCACCTGCTGCTGGTGGTGCACCATATCGCCGCCGATTTCGCCGCCTTCGAGATATTGCTGCGCGATTTCGCCGAACTGATTCTCGGCGGCGAGCCGGGCGAAGCGGACACCGGCGGCTACCGCGCCTGGATGGCGGAACAGGCCCGCGCGGTGCGCGAGCGGGGCGCCGATCACCTGGAATACTGGCGCCGCCAATTGAACGGCGTGCCCGGCCTGGAGCTGCCCCTGGACTTCCCGCGCCCGGCGGAACAGACCTTCGACGGCGAGGAAATCGGCTTTGCGCTGACCGCCGTGGACAGCTGCCAGTTGCGGGAGGCGGCGCGGCAGCTGGGCGTCACCCCCTATATCTACTGGCTGGCCCTGTTCCAGTGGTTCCTGGCGCGCCTGTCGGGCCAGCGTGCATTCACCATCGGCACGCCCAGCGGCGGGCGCCTGGCGCCGGAGCACCGGGAACTGGTGGGCTACCTGGTCAACCCGCTGGTGCTGGCCTGCCGCCCGGACGAAGAGCTCACCCTGGCGGACTGGATGCGGCGGGTGCGGCAGCAGGTCAACGAGGCCCTGGAACACCAGCGCTACCCCTTCGCCACCCTGGTGGAAAAACTTCGGCCGGAGCGCGAGGCGGGCCGCGCACCCCTATTCCAGCATATGTTCACCCTCAACCGGGAGCAGTCGCTGACTGTCGGCGAGCGGGTGATCGAGCGGCAACTGCTGGCGGAACAGCGCGGCGCGGCCCACGAACTCAACCTGGTGGTGGTGGATCGGGAGGACGGCTTCCTGGGCAAGTGGCGTTACAACCGCGCCCTCTACGCCCGGGCCACGGTGGCGCGGCTGCGGGACCTGTTCCTGGAACTGGTGCACCGCTCGCCGGACTGGCTCGGACGGCGCCTGGCGGACCTCGAGTGGCCGCCGCGGGAAATGGCCGCGCGGCTGGCCGGGGAGGCCCGCAGCTGGCCCGATGCCAGCGCCCGGGGCGCCTTCGCCCGGCAGGTGCGGGAGCGGCCGCAGGCCGCGGCCATCCATTGCAATAGGCAATCGCTGAGTTACGGAGAACTGGCGGAGCGGGTCAACGGCTGCGCTTCTGCCCTGGGAGAACAGGGACTGGGCGCCGGCGACCGCCTCGCCCTGTGTCTGCCCCGCGGCGCCGAACTGGTGACCGCGATGCTCGCCGGCTGGCAGCGGGGCGCCGCCTATGTGGCCCTGGACCCCCAGTGGCCGCCGTCGCGGCTGGCCTGGGTCTGCGAGGACGCCGCACCGCGGCTGGCGGTGGGCCTGGGCGAGCGGCCGGACTGGCTGCCAACCGCCACCGCCTGGCTGGACGCGGGCGCCGGCTGGCCGGCGCTGCCCGGACCCCTGGCGGAGGAAACAGACCCGCAGGCACCGGCCTACCTGATCTACACCTCCGGCTCCACCGGCCGCCCCAAGGGCGTCGTGATCGGCCAGGGAGCCCTGCAACACTACGCCCAGGCGGTGGCGGAGCGCCTGGAACTGCCGACAGGCGCCAGCCTCGCCAGCCTGGCCAGCACCGCCACCGACCTCGGCTACACCGCCCTGTTCGGCGCCCTGCTTACCGGGCGCAGCCTGCGGCTGCTGGACGAGTCCCTGGCGTTCGACGCCGAGGAACTGGCCGCGCAGCTGGAGCGGGACCCGGTGGACTGCCTGAAGCTGGTGCCTTCCCATCTTAAGGCGCTGCTGGTGGCCTCCCGACCGGCCCGGCTGCTGCCGCGCCTGTGCCTGGTGTGCGGCGGCGAAGCCCTGGCCCCGGAACTGGTGGAACAGGTGCGGGCCCTGTCGCCAGATCTGCGCATTCTCAACCACTACGGCCCCACCGAGGCCACCGTCGGCGCCGTCACCGGCGAAGTGGCGGACCCGGCGCCGGCGGAAATCCCCATCGGCCACCCGTTGGCGAACGTGACCGCCAGCGTGCGCAACGCCGCCGGGCAACTGCTGCCCCGGGGCGTCGCCGGCGAACTCTGCCTGGGCGGACCCGCCCTGGCCCAGGGCTACCTGGACAGTCCCGAACTCACCGCCACCGCCTTCGCCGAGCGGGACGGCGAGCGCCTTTATTGCACGGGCGACCGCGCAAAGATAAGCGGGGAGGGGCTGCTGCACTTCCTCGGCCGCATCGACCGCCAGGTGAAGATCCGCGGCTACCGGGTAGAGCCGGACGAAGTGGCCCGGTGCCTGCAGGCCCGGCCCCAGGTGCGCGACGCGGCGGTGGTCAACAGTCCGGACAGCCGCGGGCAGAACCGCCTGGTGGCCTACCTGGTATGCGAGGAGGGCCAGCTGGACGCAGTGCGGGAAGCGCTGGCGGCGGAGCTGCCCGACTATATGCTGCCCGCCGCCTGGGTACTGCTGCCGGCGCTGCCTCTTAAGAACAACGGCAAGCTGGACGAGGCCGCGCTGCCGGAACCGGAAGCTCCCGCTCCGGCGGCAACCGAAGGCGCCGGGGATACCGATATCGACGGCGCCGCGGCGGCGCTGCTCGCCATTACCCGCGAACTGCTGGGCAACGACAGTATCGGCGCCGACGATAACTTTTTCGCCGTGGGGGGCGACTCCATTCTCAGCCTGCAGATTATCGCCCGCGCCAAGCAGCAGGGCCTGCAGCTGACCCCCAAGATGATCTTCGAGCACCAGACCGTGGCCGCCCTGGCCCGGGTGGTGGAGCGGACGGGAGGTCCGGCGGCGCAATCCGGCGGCTCCGCGGCCGCGGATTCCGATTTCCCGCTGACCCCGATTCAGCACTGGTTCTTCGGACTGGAGCAGCCCGAGCCCGGCCACTGGAACCAGTCCCTGCTGCTGGACGTACAGCGCGCCCTGGAAACCGACCGGTTACAGCGTGCCGTCGCCGCGCTGCTGGAGCGGCATCCGGTTCTCAGGGCGCGTTTCGAAAACGACAGTGGGCATTGGCGGCAGCGCTACCGACCCTGGGAATCGGATATGGCCGCGCGGGTCTTCGCGATCGACGGCGAAGCCCCCGATCCGGCGCGCCTGGCATTCCATCAGCAGGGCTTTGCCCTGGACCGGCCGCCGCTGATCAAGCTGGTTTATTTCCCCGCCGCCGGCCGCCTGCTGTGCACCGCCCACCACCTGATCGTCGACGCCGTGACCTGGCGCCAACTGCTGGGCGAACTGGAGCAGTTGTATCTCGCGGACGAGGCGGGAGGGGAAGCGGAACTGTCATCGCCCACCGCCGGTTTCCACCAGTGGTCGCAGGCACTGGCGCAGCGCGCCGCGCGCGCGGACCTGGAAGAGCAACTCGCCTACTGGCAACGGCAGTTGGAAGACCTGCCGCCACTGCCCGCAGCATCCAACCGCTACGCCGACAGCCGCACCTGCACCCTGAGCCTGGATGCCGAAACCACTGCGCAATTACTCGGGGGATGTCACGAGGCCTACAACACCAACGCCCAGGACCTGATGCTCGCTGCCCTGGCGCGGGCCGTCGGTCGATGGCTGAGCCTGGATCGGGTGGCGGTCGAGCTTGAAAACCACGGCCGCGCCCCCGGCGACTGGGCGCCGGACGTGAGCCGCTCGCCGGGCTGGTTTACCAGCCGCTATCCCCTGGCCCTGCCGGTGAAGGAATCCGACGAGGACGCGGTGATCGCGGTCAAGGAGGCGCTGCGCGCGGTTCCGGAATCGGGCCTCGGCTACGGCCTGCTGCGCTTCCTGCGCGGGGCCGAACTGCCGCCGCCGGCGGGGCTGATCACCTTCAACTACCTGGGGCAGTTCGACCAGTGGGGTGGGGAGTCACAACTGTTCCGCATTGAGGAGTGGTCCTGCCCCGGCGCGCGGGCAGAGGAAAACCTGCGCAGCCACTGGCTGGACGTCAACGCCCTGGTCCTGGACGGCCGCCTGCAGGCGGAGTGGCGCTACGTGCCGGCGGTGCACGGGGAAAAGGAAGTGCAAAGGTTGGCCCGGGAATTCTTCGACGAACTCGCGGCCCTGGTGCGCCACTGCGCCGACCCGGTGGCGGGGCGGGTTACGGCCTCCGATTTTCCGGAGGCGGGGCTGTCGGACGACGAACTCCAGGGCCTGCTGGAGACCCTGGACCCGTGATGATGGGCACGCTTCGCTTTGCCCATCCTACGCGTCCCTTGTAGGAGCCTGCTTGCAGGCGAACGGCTACGGAGTTCTGCATTTTTCGCCAGCAAGCAGGCTCCTACATGTGGGAACTTTGTAGAGCCGTAGGATGGGCAAAGGAGCGCAGCGACGTGCCCATCAAAAAAGATTCTTTTCGAATTTGTAAGCAGAGAAGCACCATGAGCGACAAGGCCAAGTCCATCTCCAGAAATATCGAGAGCATCTATCCTCTGGCGCCGATGCAGCAGGGACTACTGTTCCACAGCCTGATGCACCCGGACAAGGGCATGTACCTCTTGCAATACCGCCACGTAATGGAAATGGCGGACCTGGACCTGGAGCGCTTCCGCCAGGCCTGGGAAAAAGTGGTGGAGCGCCACGAAGTACTGCGTACCTCGTTCGTCTGGCAGAAACAGAAGCGCCCGCTGCAGGTGGTGCACCGGCGGGTGGAACTGCCGGTGGAGTTCGAGGACTGGTCGCACCTGGACCCGGAAACCCAGGATAAGCGCCTGGAGGAACTGCTGCGCGAAGAACGCGTGAGCGGCTTCGACTTCACCCGCGCGCCGCTGATGCGGGTGCGCCTGTTCAAGCTGGCCCCGGACACCTACCAGTTCGTGCGCAGCTATCACCATATCCTGATGGACGCCTGGTGCTTCTCCATCATCATGATGGACTTCCTCGAGCACTACCGCGCCCTGTGCCGCGGAGAATCCCTGCAACTGCCCAAACCCCGACCCTACCGGGACTTTATCCGCTGGCTGGAACAGAAAAATCCGGAGGACCACAAGACCTTCTGGCAGGGCCGGCTGGCCGGCTTCGCCGAGCCAACGCCCCTGGGCATCGAGCGCCCCGGCCTCGACGCCCCGGAACCGGTGGTGGACTGTGTGCACCAATTGTCCGCGGAACACACCGGGCGCCTGCAGCGTGTCGCCGGCCGACTCAATATCACCCTCAACACCCTGGTGCAGGGCGCCTGGGCCTTGCTGCTGTCCCGCTACAGCGGCAATAGCGACGTACTCTTCGGCGTCACCGTGGCCGGACGCCCCGCCGAACTGGCGGGCATGGAATCCATCGTCGGCCTGTTTATCAACACCCTGCCGCTGCGCTGGCGGCTGCGCGTCGATGAGCAACTCGGCCCCTGGCTGCAGTCTCTGCAGCGGGAAAACCTCGCCCTGCGCGAACACGAGACGGTATCCCTGGCGCAGATCCAGCAGTGGAGTGAAGTGGACGGCGAACTCTTCCACAGCCTGTTCGTCTTCGAAAACGCCCCCCTGGATGCGGGACTCAAACAGGAAAACCTGGAATTTATCGTCCGCGACGCCGCCAACCGCACCCACACCAACTACCCCATCACCGTGGTGGTGATCCCCGGCGAACGCCTGCACCTGCAGATCACCTACCAGACCGACAGCTTCACCCGCCCCTCGGTGGAGCGGATGCTGGAACACTTCATCGCCCTGCTGCTGCGCATGGGCGAAAGCCTGGAAGCGGGGCAGGGCGCCCGCCTCGGCGAACTCCCGATGCTCACCGACAGCGAGCGCGACCGCCAACTGCGGGACTGGGCCCCCGGCCCGCAAAAACCAGTGGGCGCGGATTACCTAAGCCGACTGGAGGAACGCGCCCGGCGCCACCCGGAACGCGCGGCGATCCGCTACCGCGACCGGACCCTCAGCTACGGCGAACTGAACACCCGCGCCAACCTGCTCGCAAAACAACTGATCGACCGCGGCGTGGGACCGGACAACCTGGTGGCTTTGCTCGACGAGCGCGGCCCGGCCCTGGTGGTGGCGATTATCGCGGTGCTAAAGGCCGGGGCCGCCTGGATGCCCCTGGACCCAACCCACCCCCCGCAGCGCCTCGCCGCGGTGCTAGAGCAGGGCCGCCCGGCGCTGCTGCTGTGCGGCCGGGAATTCGAATCCCTGGAAATACCCAATGCACCGGAGCGCCTGGTATTCGATATGGACGTCCAGCCCCTGCGCGACTGCGACAATCCCCGGGTGGCGGTATCGCCGACCAACCTGGCTTATGTGATTTTCACTTCCGGCTCCACCGGCACGCCGAAGGGCGCCATGGTGACCCGGGAAGGAATGCTCAACAATATGCTGGGCAAGACGCTGGACCCTGATGGCGTGAGCCAAAGCGATGATCGCGATGCGAAGGGCCTGATGCCGGAGGTTGCTTGCGGGACTGTCTGCGAGAGGGACCTCGCAGACAAGCCTACAGGGACGTATTCACGGCGTGTCCCGCAAGCAACCTCCGGCAGCAGGCCCGCCCCTGAGCCGGAAAAAGCCCCCGGTCTGGAACTGGGAGAAGGCGACGTAATCGCCCAAACCGCCTCCCAATGCTTCGATATTTCCGTCTGGCAATGCCTGGCCGGTCCCATCCTCGGCGCGCAGACGGTGATACTGCCGGACTGCGTGGCCCAGGACCCGGCAGCGCTGGTGGAAGCGGTGCGGGACCGCGGCATCACCATCCTGGAAATAGTGCCCTCCCTGATGCAGGGCATCCTGGACTCCGCCGGTGACACCGCCGACCTCTCCAACCTGCGCTGGCTGCTGCCCACCGGCGAGGCCCTGCCCCCCGCACTGGCCCGCCGCTGGAGCGAACGCTTCCCACAAGTGCCGATGATGAACGCCTACGGCCCCGCGGAGTGCTCCGACGACGTGGCCTTCCACCCGCTGATTAGCCCGCTGCCGGACTCGGCCCACAACGTGCCCATCGGCCGCGCCACCCTCAACAACCGTCTCCACCTCCTCAACGACCGCCTGGAACTGCTCCCCGAAGGCGCGGTGGGAGAAATCTGCGTAGCCGGTACCGGCGTGGGGCGCGGCTACCTCGGGGAACCCGCGCGCACCGCCGCCGCCTTCGTACCCGACCCCTTTGCCGCCGACGGCTCGCGCCTCTACCGCACCGGCGACCTCGCCCGCCTGCTGCCCAGCGGCGACCTGGAATACGTCGGCCGCGCGGACCACCAGGTAAAAGTGCGCGGCTACCGCATCGAGCTCGGCGAAATCGAAAGCCGCCTGGACCGGCACCCACAGGTGCGCGAAGCAGTGGTGCTCGCCCGCCAGGACGACCGCCGCGCCGCCGTACTGGTCGCCTACCTGGTGGCGGAACCCCAACCCGCAATCGACCAACTGCGCCACTTCACCGCCGAGGCCCTGCCCGACTACATGGTGCCCGCGGCCTTTATATTCCTGCCGCACCTGCCCCTGAACGCCAACGGCAAAGTGGACCGCAAGGCCCTGCCGGCACCGGACTTCTCCGCCCAGAGCGCCGCCCGCTACCGGGCCCCGCAGACCCCGCTGGAAGAGCAACTGGCGGAAACCTGGCGGGAAGTGCTCGGCCTCGAGCGGGTCGGCACCGGCGACAACTTCTTCGAACTGGGCGGCCACTCCCTGCTCGCCACCCAACTGATCGGCCAACTCAGCCGACAACTGGACCGGGACATCCCCCTGCGCACAGTCTTCGAACACCCCACCATCGCCGCCATGGCGGAGTGGCTGGAGGGAGAAGAGGGCGCCGGCGATCCCGGTCCGCAGCCGGGGCCGCGGCCGGAAGAGCTGCCCCTGTCCTACGCCCAGCAGCGCATGTGGTTCCTGCAACAACTGGAACCGGAGAGCCCCGCCTACAACCTGCCCGGCGCCGTGCGCCTGACGGGCGAGGTGGACAGCCGCTGCCTGCGCCGCGCCCTGCAACTGCTGGTGGACGACCACGAAGTACTGCGCACCCGGTTCGCAAACTGTGACGGCACACCGGTGCAGGTGATCGAACCGGAACTGAAAGTGGAACTGTCGCTGGTGGACCTGAGCGCGGAAGGCGATCCGGAAGCCGCACTGCGCGGCGCCCTGGCCGCGGATGCCGAAGACCCCTTCGACCTGGAGCGCGGGCCGCTGCTGCGGGCCCGTCTATATCGACTTGGGCCGCAAGAACACGCGTTGGCCATCAACTGCCACCACATCGTCGCCGACGGCTGGTCCCTGCGCCTGATGATCGAGGCCTTCTGCAGCCACTACCGCGCCCTTGCCGATGGAACTGCGCCGATCCGTGAACCCCTGCCACTGCAGTACGCGGACTACGCCCTGTGGCAGCGCCGGTGGATGGAAGGGGAGGACTGCCGCCGCCAACTGGCTTATTGGCGGAAGCGCCTGGACGGGGACCGGCAACCCCTGGAACTCCCCGCCGACTTCCCCCGTCCCGAGCGCGCCAGCTGGCGCGGTGGCCGCCATACCGTCGCGCTGCCGGAGGCACTGGCAAAAGCGGTAAAAGAATTCGGCCGCAGGCAGGGGCGGGGCAGCTTCGCCACCCTGCTCGCCGCCTTCCAACTGCTGCTGCACCGCTTCAGCGGCAGCGACGACATCTTCGTGGGCGTGCCGGTGGCCAACCGCCACCACCCGGCGGTGCAGCCCCTGGTGGGCTGCTTCGTCAACACCCTGGTCTACCGCACCCGGCTGCTCCCGGATGAGTCTCTGGAAGCGCTGCTGGAGCGGGTGTACAACCAGTCCGTGGAGGCCCAGGCGAACCAGGACCTGCCCTTCGACTACCTCGTTGAACAGTTGGGCCTGGAGCGCCAACTCAGCTACAACCCGCTGTTCCAGGCGATGTTCAACTACCTCCCGGGCATGGCGTTGGACCGCTTCGACCTCGGCGACGTGCTGGCGGAAGCGGTGGACAACCGCCCGGACACCGCCATGTGCGACCTCAAGCTGGACGTGCACGAGAGCGACGTCGGCTTTGAGCTTCACTTCGAATACAACCGCGACCTCTTCCGCGAGGCCACCGTGGCCACCATGGCCGGCTACTATTGCGATCTGCTTGCCGCGCTGCTGCGGCAGCCAGAGACCCCCTGCGGCGAACTGTCGTTGCCCGCGGACCGCGGCAATATCCTGCGCGGCGAAAAGGCGGAGCCGGAGGACTGGCTGCAACTGTTCCGCCGCCGAGCCGCCGAGACCCCCGAACAGATCGCCCTGGTGGCCGGGGATACGGCGCTGGACTACGGCGAACTCGACCGGATCACCGACCGCTGGGCCGCGGTCCTGCGCCGCCGCGGCATAGGCCCGGAGGACCGCGTCGCCCTGTTCCTGGAGCGGGACCTGTCCCTGCCCATGGCCATGGTGGCGGTACTCAAGGCTGGGGCCGCCTATGTGCCGTTGGACCCGGTACAGCCCGCAGAGCGCAATCGGGAGATACTGGCGCAGGCGGCGCCCGCATTGCTGTTGCGTGGGGAGAGGGACTCCGTAGGAGCGGCCCATGGCCGCGATCCCAACTCGCCGGTACCCACCCTGACTCTGTCAGAACTGGAAACGGAACACCCCCCTGTAGAAGCGGCGGGGCGGCCATCCGCCCATGGCCGCGACCCGAGTCCCGAGTCCCGAGTCCCGAATCCCGATCAATTGGCCTACCTCCTCTACACCTCCGGCTCCACCGGTCGCCCCAAAGGCGTCGCCATCACCCGCGGCAACCTCGCCAACCTGCTCGCGGAACTGGACCGCCGCCTGAACCTGGGCGCCAGTGACCGGGTATTGGCGCTCACCACCTGTACCTTCGATATCGCCGTGGTGGAACTGCTCGCGCCCCTGGCCGCGGGCGCCACCGCGGTGCTGGCGGACCGCCACCAGGCCCGCGACCCGGCGGCGATCGACCGGCTGCTGGAGCGGCACAAGATCACCGTGGTTCAGGCCACCCCCGCGAGCTGGCGCCTGCTGGTCCGCCACAGCCGACAGCCCTGGGACGGCATTCGCGCCATCGCCGGCGGCGAGGCCCTGCCCGGCGCCCTGGCCGAGGCCATCGCCGGCCGCGGCGCCGCGCTGACCAACGGCTACGGCCCCACCGAAGCCACCGTCTACGCCACTTTCCAGCCGCTCGGAACCGGGGAGGCGCCACTGCAGGTACCCATCGGCACCCCGGTGGCCAACAGCGCCTGCTACGTGCTCGACGACCAATTGCGTCCGGTTCCCCCGGGCGCCGCCGGCGAACTCTACCTGTCCGGCACCGGCGTGGGCCGCGGCTATTTCGGCGCGCCGGCGCTGACCGCCGCCGGTTTTCTGCCGGACCCTTACAGCCCCTTGCCGGGCGCGCGCATGTACCGCACCGGAGACCGGGTGCGGGTGGCCAACGGCAGCCTCGAATACCTGGGGCGGCGGGATTTCCAGGTCAAGCTGCGCGGATTCCGTATCGAGTTGGGCGAGATAGAGGCCCTGCTGGAGAGCCATCCGGCAGTGGAGGCCGCGGCGGCGATTGTGCTTGGCGAAAGCGATCGAGCCCGCCTGATAGCCTACTACAGCGGCCCCGGCGAACAGACAGAACTGGTTGAGCACCTGGCCGCGCGTCTCCCCGAATATATGGTGCCCACCCAGTTGGTGCCCCTGGCGACACTGCCACAGACCGCCAGCGGCAAGGTGGACCGCCGCGCGTTGCCCGCGCCGGAGGCCCCCGAATCCAGATATACCGACCGCGCCATGACCCCCTGGGAGCAGCGCCTGGCGGAGATTTGGAGGGAGGTGCTGGAGCGCGACAGCGTGGGCCCGGACGACGATTTCTTCGCCCTGGGCGGGCACTCCCTGCTGGCGGCCCGGGTGGTGGCTCGCCTCAACGAGCGCTGCGGTTTGCAGCTGCCCCTGCGCCGGGTGTTCGAGCGGCCGGTACTGTCGGAACTGGCGACGTCTCTCGCGGAAGTGGCGACGGAGAGCGGAACGGTGGAGGCGATACATCCGCGGGGCGAGGGCGGCCCCGCGCCCATGCACTTCACCCAGCAGCGGCTGTGGTTTATCCACCGCTTCGAGGGCGGGAGCCGCGCCTACAACCTGTCCCTGGCCCTGCGCCTGGACGGAGAGCTGGAGCCCCGCGCCCTGCGCGCCGCGACCATGGACCTGGCGGAGCGCCAGCACAGCCTGCGCAGTGTCTTCGCCGAGCGCGACGGCCAGTTGCTGCAGATCCTGCTGGAACCGGAGGCCGCCGGCGCCCCGCGCCCGCCGCTGCCCTGCAAGGAAGCCGAGCTGCCCGGACTGCTGGGCGCCGAGGCGGAGACAGAGTTCGACCTGGAGCGCGGCCCCCTCTGGCGCCTGGCGGTGTACCGGCTGCCGGAGCAGTCGGACGTGCTCCAACTCACCGTGCACCATATGGCCGCCGACGCCTGGTCCCTTGAAATACTGGTGCGGGAGCTGGGCGCCCTCTACCGCCAGCACAGTGGCGGCGGGCGGGCGGCGCTGCCGGAACTGTCGCTGCAGTTCGCGGACGTGGCGGCCTGGTGGCGGGGCCCCGCCGGTCGCGCGCGGATCGAAGAGCAACTGGAATACTGGAAGAAACAACTGGCCGGCGAGCCACCGCTGCTGGACCTGCCGACTGACTTGCCGCGCCCGGCGCGGCCGACCCATCGCGGCAGCCGCCACCGTTTTCCGCTGCCATCGGCGCTGGTAGAGCAGGTCGACGCGGCTTGCCGCCGGCAGGGGCTGACCGCCTTCGTGCCATTGGTGGCGGCCTGGCAGCTGCTGCTGTCCCGCTACAGCGGCCAGCGCGACTTG
Organism: Microbulbifer sp.; assembly: GCF_051659245.1. Lineage (NCBI taxonomy): Bacteria > Pseudomonadati > Pseudomonadota > Gammaproteobacteria > Cellvibrionales > Microbulbiferaceae > Microbulbifer > Microbulbifer sp. The sequence continues at coordinate 24,296 of NZ_JBOFOC010000171.1, read as the reverse complement.
TGGCTGGGGGTGCCGGTGGCCCAGCGCCATCACAGTCACACCGGGCAGTTGATCGGCTACTTCGCCACCACCCAGGTGCTGCGCTGCTCCCTGGCGCCGCTGCAGTCGGTGGAGGAGCTCTGGCAACAGGTGCGGCGGACACTGCTGGACGCCCAGCAGCACCAGGACGTGCCCTTCGAGGAACTGGTGGACGCCCTGCGGGTGGATCGGGACCCCAGCCGCGCCCCGCTGTTCCAGGCCCTGTTCAACCTGATCCAGCTGCCCGCGACGGAAGAGGGCGAATTCGCCGGCCTGCCGGCCAGGCGCCTGGCGGTGGAGAACGATTTCGTACTGGCGGATATCGCTCTGCAGGTGGAGCGGGCCGGGGACGGCTGGGACTGCACCCTGGAGTACAGCACCGACCTGTTTCTGCCCGCTACCGCGGCCCGCTACGCGGAGCATTATCAACGCCTGCTGGAAGCCATGCTCGCCGAACCGGAAGCGCGGCTGTGCCAACTGGCCCTGGAGCGGGAAGCGCCGGCGGCGCAGTGGAACCGCACCGGGGTGCCCCTGGACTGGCGGGAGGACGACCTGGTGGCCCGCTTCGAGAAGCAGGCGACGGCCACCCCCCACGCCATCGCCGTGGAATCCCGGGACTGGTCCCTCAGCTACGCCGAACTGAACCGCCGGGCCGACCGCCTGGCCCATTGCCTGCGCGAACGCGGGGTGGGGCGGGACCAGTTGGTAGCGGTGCACCTGGAACGGGGGCCCCACCTGCTGCCCGCACTACTGGCGGTGCTGAAGGCCGGAGCCGCCTATGTGCCGCTGGACCCGGCGCAGCCGGCGGAGCGCAATCGGCGCATATTGGAGCAGGCGGCTCCGGCGTTGCTTTTGTGTGCGGACTCCCCTCTCCCTCTGGGAGAGGGGCTGGGGGAGAGGGCCCCTGTAGGAGCGGCCGCTGGCCGCGATCCCAACCCGCCGGTACCCACCGCGATCCTGTCAGATCTGGAGACGGAACAGCCCCTTGTAGGAGCGGGCCATGCCCGCGATCCCGGGTCCCGGGTCCCGATGGTCCCGGGTCCCGGTACGGACCCCGACTCCCAACAACTGGCCTACACCATCTACACCTCCGGCTCCACCGGCCGCCCCAAGGGCGTGCAGATCACCCGCGCCAACCTCACCAACTTCCTGTGCGCCATGGAACGCCGGTTGCCGCTGGATGCGGGGGACTGCTGGCTGGCCACCACCACCTGCGCCTTCGATATGTCCAAGCCGGAACTGTTCCTGCCGCTGATCCGCGGCGCCCGGGTGCGCCTGGTAGAGCCGGCGCAGGCCGCCGACGGCGCCGCGCTGTTCGGGGAATTGGAAAAGGCCACGGTCTTCCAGGGTACCCCGGCCAGCTGGCAGCTGCTATTGGCGCACCGGGACAGCGACTGGCCGGCGATTCAGGGCCTGATTGGCGGCGAGGCGGTGCCCGGCGAACTGGCCGACCGCCTGCGCCAACTGGGCGTGAGCCTGACCGCCATGTACGGCCCCACGGAGACCACCGTCTGGTCCACCGCGCAGTCGGTGGACGGTGAACAGAAAGGGGCGGTGCCGAATGGCGCTAAGTTAAGCGATAACCCTGATGCGAAGGGCCTGATGCCGGGGGCTTTTTGCGGGACTGTCTGCGAGAGGGACCTCGCGGACAAGCCTCCAGGGACGGATTTACGGCGTGTCCCGCAAAAAGCCCCCGGTAGCAGGACCGCCCGAGTCCTTAACTTAGTGCCATTGGGGGTGGTGCCCATCGGCTTCGCGCTGGCCAACACCCGCTGCTACCTGCTGGACGACTGCCTGCAGCCGGTGCCCCCGGGGGCCACCGGGGAACTCTATATCGCCGGCGACGGGGTGGCGCGAGGCTATCGGCACGCCCCCGGGCAGACCGCCGGCGCTTTCCTCCCGGACCCTTTCTCGGGTGTTCCCGGCGGCCGCATGTACCGCACCGGCGACCTGGCGCGCCGCCGCGCCGACGGCAGCCTGGTGTGTATCGGCCGCAGCGATTTCCAGATCAAGGTGCGCGGTTTCCGCATCGAGCCCGGCGAGATCGAATCCCAACTGCGGGCCTGGCCCGGCGTGCGCGAGGCGGTGGTGATGGCCGACGAGCAGCAGCGCCTTATCGCCTGGATACAGGCGGACGGGGAGCCGGATACGGCCGCCATCCGCGAGCACCTGAAGCAACGCCTGCCCGTCTATATGGTGCCCTTCGCCCTGGTGCCGGTGGAGCGCTTTCCGCTCAACAGCAACGACAAGATTGACCGCCGCGCGCTGCCGCACCCCGGGGGAGAGGACCTGGCCCGCGCCGCCTATGTGCCCCCGGCCACGCCGGTGCAGGAGCGGCTGGCGGAAATCTGGCGGGAACTGCTGGCACTGCCCCGGGTGGGGATCGAGGACAGCTTTTTCGAACTGGGTGGCCACTCGCTGCTGGCCATGCGCCTGATCGGCCGGCTGGAGCGGGAATTCGGCGTCAGGCCGGACCTGCGCGCCCTGTTCGAAGCCCCCACCATCGCCGCCCTGGCGCGACAGGTGGAAGCGGCCGGCGGCCGCGCCCGGGAGGAACTGGATGCGATGAGCCAGCTATTGGCGGAATTCGAGGAATGAAACGTTTCCGATTCCTCCCTGTAGGAGCGGGGGGGTGGCCATCCGCCCATGCCCGCGATCGAGGGCGAGGCAAACACCGATCGCGGGCATGGCCCGCTCCTACAGGAAATATCCGGACCCTGAAAAGACTTAAACAGCTTATTAGTTAAGAGACAGAGATGAATCGACCCGACCCAATGGATATCGCCCGCCGCCTGGCGGCGCTGCCGGCGGAAAAGCGGCGCGAGTTCCGCGCCCGCCTGGCCGCCCAGGGCATAGACGCCTGGCGGCTGCCCATCGCCACCCAGCCCGCCGTGGAGCCGGGGCGCTACCCGCTGTCCCAGGCCCAGCGCCGCTTCCTGGCCGCCGAGGCGCTGAGCGGGCGCGCCCTCTACAACCTCTGCTCGGTGCTGCGCTTCCGCGGCGAACTGGATCTGGCCGCCCTGGAGCGGGCCGCCGCGCAGGTAATCCGGCGCCACGAGATACTGCGCACCCGCTATATCGCCGGCGGAGACGGCGAAGCCCGGCAGGAGGTGTTGCCCGAATGGGCGCCGGCGCTGGCGGCGCAACCGGCGTCGATGGACGGCGGCGACAGTACCGCCTGGTGTCGGGCCGAGTACCGGCGGCAACTGGCGGAGCGCTTCGACCTGGAGCGGGAGCCACCCCTGCGCATCCGTCTGTTCCACACCGGCGACGGCGAGCACTGGCTGTTCTTCACTATCCACCATATCGCCTTCGACGCCTGGTCCGCCCAGCAGCTCAACCGGGAAGTGGCCGAGTGCTACCGGGCGGAGCTGGCCGGCGAGCCGCCCCGGCTGGAGGAGTTGCCGGTGCAGTACCGGGACTACGCCCTCTGGCAGCGGGAGTGGATGGACAGCGACGACTACCGGTCCCAGTGCGAGCACTGGCGCGGGGCCCTGAGCGATGCCCCGGAGGTCCTCAACCTGCCCCTGGACAGGCCGCGCCCCCCAGTCGCCGACCGGCGCTTCAGCGGCGGCAACCTGAGCCGACCGCTGGACCCGGCACTGAGCGAGCGCATCCGCCGGGCCGCCAAGGACGTCGGCGCCACCCTGTACATCTACGGCCAGACCGCCTTCGCCTGGCTGTTGGCCGGCTACACCGGCGACCGCGAACTCTGCCTGGGCACTTCCATCGCCAATCGCGAGCGCCCGGAACTGGCGCCGCTGATCGGCCCGCTGCTCAATACCCTGGTGCTGCGCCACGACCTGGATGGCGATCCGGACTTCGCCGAATCCCTGAAACGCACCCGCCAGGTCACCGCGGCCGCCTTCGATCACCCGGATGTCCCCTTCGAACAACTGCCCGCCCTGATCGGCCGCGCCGCCGGCGGCGACACCGAGCCCCTGTTCCGGGCCATGTTCGTGCAGCTGAGCCTGCCGGAGAGCCGCAGTTTCCAGCTGCCCGGCGCGGAAGTGGAGATCGTGGAGCCGGAGCAGCAGCACGTGCGCTTCGATCTCACCCTGCGTCTGGTGGAACTGGCGGACGGTTGCCTGCGCCTGGACCTGGAGTACAGCGACGAACTGTTCGAGCGAAGCACCGCCGGGCAGATGCTCTCGCACCTGCAGCAAGTCTTCGAACAGGTCCTCGACAACCCCGGCCTGCGCCTGTCCCAACTGCGCTGGACCGACGCCGTCAGCGATCTGGCCGCGCCCGCGCTGGCGGAATCCCCGCAGCCCCTCGACCGCCGGGTGGAGGAACTGGCCCGGCGGCAGCCGGACGCCTGCGCCCTGGTGTCCCCGGACGGCCGCTACAGCTACCGGCAACTGGCCGGGGCGGCCGCCGCGCTGGCGCGGCGGATGCGAAGCAAAGGCGTGGGGGAGGGCGACCGGGTGGCCCTGTGTCTGCGGCGCACCCCGCTGCAGATCGCCGCCACCCTGGCCTGCTGGCGCCTGGGCGCGGTGGCGGTGTTCCTGGACCCGGCGCAGCCGGCCGGGCGATTGCAACAACTGCTGGAGGACAGCGACTGCGCTCTGGTGGTGCAGGCCACGCCGGACCTGCAACTGCGGGGCCCGGTGCTGGTGCTGGACCGCTGGCCCAAAGGCGAACCCGACGAGGAGGACAGCCGCAGCCGCGCCGAAGCCCCTGCCTACCTGCTCTACACCTCGGGCTCCACCGGCCGACCTAAAGGGGTGCTGGCGAGCCACGGCGGACTCGCCCACTACGCCGCCGCCATCTCCGAGCGGCTGCAACTGCCCGCGGCCGCCCGCCAGGGCACCCTGGCCACGGTGGCCGCGGACCTGGGGCTGACCTCGGTGGTCGGTGCCTTGTACAGCGGCGGCACCCTGGTGCTGCCGGACCCGGATTGGGCCTTCGACCCGCCGGCGCTGGCGGACTACCTGGCCCGCGAGCCCCTGGATTGCCTCAAGATAGCGCCCTCCCATTTAAAGGGGCTGCTGGCGGTGGCGGAGCCGCGGCGGCTGCTGCCCCGGCACACCCTGGTGCTCGGCGGCGAGGGCCTGGAGGCGGCGCTGGTAAAGCAGTTGCGGGCCCTGGCGCCCCAGCTGCGCATCGTCAATCACTACGGCCCCTCCGAGGCCACGGTGGGAGTCTGTTGCCAGCCGGTCGACCCGGCTGCAGAGTGCGCCGGACCCTACCTGCCCCTGGGCATCCCACTGCCCGGCTGCCGCCTGCTGGTGCTGGACCGCGATGGCAAGCCGGTCCCACGGGGCGCCGCCGGTGAATTGCATATCCGGGGTCCGCAACTGGCGCTGGGCTACTGGCGCCAGCCCGAACTCACCGCCGCCGCCTTCCCGCCGGCGGCGGACGGCGAGCGCGGCTACCGCACCGGCGACCGGGTGCGGGTCAACAGGCGCGGCGGGCTGGAATTCCTCGGGCGCCTGGACGACCAGGTCAAGATCCGCGGCTACCGGGTCGAGCCCGGGGAGGCGGCGCGCTGGCTGGGTGAACAGCCGGAAGTGGCTGCCGCCGCGGTGCTGGCTCCGGAGCTGGAACACGGCCGTCAACTGGTGGCCTACCTGGAGTCGAAAACGGGCGTTTTCGATCTGGAAGCGCTGCAGGCGCGCATGCGCGCGCAGTTGCCCGACTATCTGGTACCCGCCCACTGGATGCCGCTGGAGCGCCTGCCCCTGAACGCCAACGGCAAACTGGACCGGCGCGCGCTGCCCCTGCCGCAAACCGCTCAGCCCCGGGAGAACAGACAGGAGCGCCCGCTGAGCCGAATCGAGGCGCAACTGGCGGATATCTGGTGCCAACTGCTGCCGGTGGAGCGGCTGGGACCGGACGACGACTTCTTCCTGCTCGGCGGCGACTCCATCCTCAGCCTGCGCCTGATCGCCCTGGCGGCCCGCACCGGGCTGCGTCTGACCCCGCGCCAGGTGGCCGCCGATGGCCGCCTGCGGGCGATGGCTGAGGCGGTGGAGTTGGGCGGCAACCCGTGTCTGCGCCAGCTGCGCGACCTTTTCTGCGAGTTATTGAGGCGGCCTGAATTGAGCGTCGACGATGACTTCTACAAAGCCGGCGGCGACTCCATTCTCGGTCTGCAACTGGTCGCCCGCGCCCGCGAACTGGATATAGAACTGACCCCGCGGCTGCTGCAGGCACACCCGACACCGAGGGCGCTGGCTGCGGTGCTGCGTCCGGTTGAGCCGAGCGATGAACTCGATGCGAAGGGCCCGGCGCCGGAGGCTGTTTGCGGGACAGTGACTGGAGCCAGCGGGTCCGCCACTATCTCGTCTATCCCCCGCGTCGATCGCAGACAGCCCCAACCACTGCCCCCAGCCCAACGGCGCCTCTGGTTCCTGCAACAACTGGAGCCGGAGAGCGCCGCCTACAACGTCTGCCAACTGCTGGCGATCCGCGGCGCCCTGGATACACAGGCCCTGCGCCGCGCCTTCGGCCAACTGGTGGAGCGCCACGAGTCCCTGCGCTGTCGCTTCTTCGAGGAGGGCGGCCAGGTGTGGCAGCGGGTGGCGGAGCAGGCTCAGTTCTCCTTCCGCGACCACTCCGCGGAGAAGGTGGACTGGCGCGAGGCCGCGGCCCGGGCCGCAGCCCGGCCCTTCGACCTGGAGCGGGGCCCGCTGCTAGCGGTGGACTTGTTCCAGCCGGCCGAAGACGACTACCGGTTGCTGGTCAACGTGCACCATATCGCGGTGGACGGCTGGTCCATGGGGCTGCTGGTGCGGGACTTCGCCGAGGCCTACCGCGCCGCCAGCGAAGGGCGGGAGGCCGCTTTCCCCGAGCGGGAACTGGAATTCCTCGACCTGGCGGTACGGCAGTACCGAGACCTGGATGAGCGGGGGACCGGATCGCCGCTGGACTACTGGCGGGCGCGGCTCGACGGCACCTGCTTCGACCTGTCCCTGCCCCTGGACAAGCCCCGGCCGGCGCGCTGGGAGGCCGCGGGCCGGCGGCTGGAAAGAACTCTGCCGCCGGAGCGGGTGCGGGAGGTGGACGCCCTGGCGCGAAGCCTGGGGGTGTCCCCCTTCACCGTCTGCCTGGTGGCCTGTCAGCTGCTGTTGTGGCGCTACAGCGGCCAGACGGATTTCACGCTCGGGGTGCCGGTGGCGGGGCGGGACGATCCCCGCAGCCAGGATGTAGTGGGACCGTTTCTCAACACCCTGGTGCACCGCTGCCGGCTGCGCCCCGGCCAGCTCCTGGGCGATTACCTGCGGGAAGTGGGACAGCGGCACCGCGAGGACCTGGAACACCAGGGGCTGCCCTTCGAGCAGTTGGTGGAATCCCTGGAAGTGGAGCGGGATCTTTCCCGGTCGCCCCTGTTTCAGGCGGCCTTCAACTACCAGGTGGACCACCGCGGCGAGCGGCGTATCCGACTGCCCGGGCTCACGGTGGAGCCGCTGGCACCGGAGCGGGTCAGCGCCAAGTTCGACCTGGCCTTCAATCTCTTCGAACAGCGCGGGGAGGGCGGTGAAGGGAGCACCGCATTGCTGCTTGAATACCCCACCGCCCTGTTCCGGGAGGAGACGGTGGCGCGGATGGCGGAGGACTATATCGAACTCCTCGGCCGCCTCGCCGCGGCCACCGCGTCGCCCCTGGCCGCCCTGGAACTGCCGTCCGCGGCGGCCCAGCCGGCGGCGGGAGAGACGACGCCGCAGAGTGAAATCGCGGACTTTGTGGCCCGCTTCGACGCCGCCGCCCGCCGCCACCCGGAGCGCACCGCGGTGATCAGCGGGGAGCGCCGGCTGAGCTATGGCGAACTGGCGCAGCGCGCCGATCAACTGGCCCACTGGCTGCTGGCCCGGGGCGTCGCCCCCGAGGCGCCGGTGGCTTTCTGCCTGCCGCGGGACGAGCGTTTGGCAATCTGCCTGCTGGGCATCCAGAAAGCCGGCGCCGCCTACCTGCCAATCGACCCGGCGCATCCGGCGGAGCGAAATGGATACATATTGGAGCAGGCGGCTCCGGCGTTGCTGCTGTGTGCGGATGAGTTTGTGGGGTTCTCGGGGAGTTGGGAAGGACTCGGAGAAAATCCCCCTCTCTCATCCATCCGCACCCTCACCTGGTCCGAACTCGAGGCTCAATTGCCTCCTGTAGGAGCGGCCCATGGCCGCGATCCTAACCCGCCGGTACCCACGGTAGTCCTGTCAGAACTGGAGGCGGAACAATCCTACCCTGTAGGAGCGGCGGGGCGGCCATCCGCCGCTGGCCGCGATCCGACTCCCGATCAACTGGCCTACACCCTCTACACCTCCGGCTCCACCGGTCGCCCCAAAGGCGTACAGATATCCCGCGGCAATTTCGCCAACTTCCTGCTGGCGATGGAGCGGGCGCTGCCGCTGGAGGGGGTGGAGCGCTTCCTGGCGCTCACCACCATCACCTTCGATATCGCCGGTCTGGAATTCTGCCTGCCCCTGGCCCGCGGCGGCACCGCGGTGATCGCGGGCGACGACCAACGCCGGGATCCGGCGGCGCTGCTGGCGCTGATCCGCGAAAGCAACGTGCAACTGGTGCAGGCCACGCCGGCCACCTGGAGCCTGCTGCTGGAAGAGAGCGTGGAAGCCCTTTCCGGTGTGGTCGCCCTCGCCGGCGGCGAGGCGCTGCCGGCGGATATGGCCGCACGCCTGGCCCGGGCGGCGCGGGCGGCGTTCAACGTCTACGGCCCCACCGAGACCACCGTCTGGTCCACCTGCTGCCCGGTGACGGAAAAACAGAAGACTGCGGTGCCCATCGGACGCCCGCTGCTCAACAACCGCTGCCATGTGCTGGACGCCCAGCTCAATCCGGTGCCGCCGGGCGTGGCGGGCGAACTGTATATCGCCGGTCTCGGTCTGGCCCGGGGCTATGCCGGCTGCCCGGGGCTGACCGCGGAGCGCTTCCTGCCGGACCCCTTCGCCGGCGACGGCGGCCGCCTCTACCGCACCGGCGATCGCGCCCGCTGGCTGCCGGACGGCCGCCTGGAGTACCTGGGGCGCACCGACAGCCAGGTCAAGGTGCGCGGCTTCCGGGTGGAACTGGGGGAGATAGAGATCGCCCTGCGACGGCACCCGGCAGTGCGCCAGGCGGCGGTGGCGCTGCGGTCCGGCGAACTGGCCGCCTACTGGGTGAACCGCGACGGTTGCCACGTCGATGCCGGGACCCTGCGCGCGCACCTGGCGACCCATCTGCCCGAGTATATGCTGCCCACCCGTTATCGGACGCTGGAGGCCCTGCCTCTGAACAGCAATGGCAAGGTGGACCGGGCCGCGCTCCCGGAGACGGGCGACGAAATCACAGGCCGCGTCGCCGCGGGGCCGCTTACCGCGGACCAGCAACTGCTCGCGGAGATCTGGCGCGAGGTGCTGGGCGTGGCTGAACCGGGCGCGGACGACAACTTCTTCCACCTGGGCGGCCATTCCCTCAGCGCCGCCCAGGTCCGCTCGCGCCTGCGCGCCCGGGGGCTGGAGCTGCCCCTGAAGACCTTTTTCGAGCGGCCGGTACTGGCCTGCCAGGCGGAGGCATTGGCCTCCGCGGGGCAGGGGAGCGGCGCAATAGCCCCGGTACCGCGGGACGGGGATATGCCCCTGTCCGATGCCCAGCGCCGGCTGTGGTTTATGCAGCAACTGGACCCGGCGGACACCAGCTTCAATATGGCCTTCGCGGTGGAATTGCGCGGGCCCGTTGACGGCCGCGCGCTGCGCAGCGCACAGGAACAGGTCAGCGCCCGCCACGAAATCCTGCGCACCACCTACCACTCCGCGGACGGCGAGCCGGTGCAGCGCATACACGACGCCCTGCCGGTGGACTTCGCCGAAATCGAGCTGCCCGCCGGGGAGGGCGGGGCCGGGCTGGAGCGCCGGCTGGCGCAGGAGGCCTGCCGCCCCTTCGACCTGGAGCGGGAGGCGCCGTTGCGGGTGAGGCTCTACCGGCGCGGGGAGCGGGATTTCGTGTGCCAGTTCGTGCAACACCATATCGCCTCGGACGCCTGGTCCACCGCACTGCTGCTGGACGAGGTGATCGCCTGCTACGGCGGCGAGGCACTGCTGCCCTTACCGGTGCAGTACGCCGACTACGCCGCCTGGCAGCAGTCGGAGGCGCGCCGGGCGCAGTGCGGGGAGGGATTGTCCTTCTGGGGCCGGACCCTCGCCGGTATGCCGCCGCAACTGGCGCTGCCATTCGACTTCCCGCGGCCGGAGCGGGACGACGGCCGCGGCGACGGGGTGGACTTTCAACTATGTGGCGCCGAGTGGCGGGCCCTGCGGGACTTCGCCCGCGAGCGGCAGGTCTCCCTGTTTATGCTGCTGCTGGCGGCCCTCGGCCTGGTGCTGCACCGGGAGACCCGCAGCCGCGACCTGGTGATCGGCACCGACGTGGCCAACCGGGAACCGGCGGAGACCGAGTCCCTGATCGGCTTCTTCGTCAACTTGATAGCGCTGCGGTTGAAGCCGCGGCCGGACGCCGGTTTTGCCGGTTACCTGGAGGAAGTGCGCCAGGTGTGCCTGGACGCCTTCGCCCACCAGCAGGTGCCTTTCGATCGGGTGGTGGAGGCCGTGGGCCTGCCGCGCCAGCGCAACACCCACCCGTTGCTGCAGGCGCTGCTGGTAATGCAGAACACCCCCCGCCAGCGGCGGGAATTGCCGGGTATCGAGGTGACCCCGCGGCCCGGCGCCCAGCACCACTCCAAATTCGACATGGCGCTTTTCGCCAGCGAGACGGAGGAGGCGCTGCAGATGCGCTGGGTCTACCGCCCCAGCCTGTTCCGGCGCCAGACCATCGAGCGCCTGCGCGACCGCTTGTGCGGGTTGCTGAGCCAGGTCCTGGCCGCGCCGGATACTCCCCTGAGCGAATTCGATCTGCACCCCGGAGGTGAGGAGAGCATGACTTCATCCGCGCAGAAGCAGCGCAAACTGTCAAAGCTGGGCAAACTCCGGCGCCGGCCCGCGGCGCCGCCGGCACCGGTAAGCAGCCGCTCGCTGCGGGAGGGGCAGGCCTTCCCGCTGCTGGTGGAGAGCCGCGACCCGGACCTGGACCCGGCCGCCTGGGCCGCCGCCAACCGGGAGCGGGTGGAGCAGTGGCTGGGGCATTGCGGCGGCCTGCTGTTCCGCGGCTTCCGCCTGCCCACGCCGGTGGATTTCGAGGGCTTCTGCCGGGCGCTCTACCCGGATCTGTATGGCCGGTACGGCGACCTGCCCAAGAAGGAGGTGGGGGAGAGGATCTACCGCTCCACTCCCTATCCCGCGGACCGCATGATCCTGTTCCACAACGAGAGCGCCCACCAACACCGCTGGCCGCGGCGTCAATGGTTCTATTGCGAACTTCCGGCTCCAGTGGGCGGCGCCACCCCGATCGTCGACTGCCGCCAGCTGTACCGGGCGCTGCCCGGCTGGCTGCGCGACAAGCTGCAGCGCAAGCAGCTGCTGTACATCCGCAATTTCGACGGACGCATCGACGTGAGCTGGCAGCACTTCTTCAAAACCGACAGCCGGGAAGCGGTGGAGGCCATCTGCCGGGAGGGCGGCATTCAGTTTCGATGGGGTGAGGGGGGCAGTTTGCACACCCGCCAGCGGGGGCCGGCAGTGATCCGCCACCCGGTCACCGGCGAACTGAGCTTCTTCAACCAGATCCAGCTCTACCACCCGGCCTTTCTCGACGATGACGTGCGCGGGGAACTGCTCGCCGTCGGCGACGAGCAGCGGCTGCCGCGGCACGTCTGCTACGGCGACGGCGAGCCCCTGGAGCCGGAGGTGATCGCGCTGATCAGCGAGGTCTACGAGCGCTTCGCGGTGCGTTTCGACTGGCGCCGGGGAGACGTGGTGATGCTGGACAACATGCTCGCGGCCCACGCCCGGGACCCCTTCGAGGGAGAGCGGCGCATCGCGGTGGCCATGGGCGACCTCTACCGCCGCGACGAGGTGGAGGCGCCGCGGCCCGACGGGGAAGAAGCGCGGGAGCGGGAAATCGAGGAGGAGGTGCAATCGTGAATCTCGACACAGGCGGCGAACCCCTGTCGCCGCAACAGAAAGCCCTCGCCGATTCGGCGCCGGCCCTGCGCTGGGCCTGGCTCGACCTGGGGCAGGGAATAGACGCCGTTTCGGTGAAGCTTGCCCTGTGCCAACTGGTGGCCCGCCACGAGACCCTGCGCACCCGCTACCGCCAGCCGGAGGGCTGGAGCGGACTGCGCCAATTGGTGCTGGAACCGGGGGAACTGCGCCTGGACTGGCGCGCCGGCGGCGCGGAGGAGGGTGTGGAACCCCAGGTGTGGCGCTGCCGGGCGGAGGCGGCCGCCGCCGACAACCGGCCCGACCTGGTGGCCTGGCTCTACCGCGACCATCGCGGCGGCAGCCGCCTGCTGCTGGGACTGCCGGGCCTTTCCCTGGACGATGCCAGCCTGCTGCGACTGCGCGATGAACTGCTGGACGCCTGTGCGCGCGGCGCAGCGGATACCGGCGAGGCGCCGATGCAGTATCGGGAGTATGTCTCCTGGATACGCGAGCTGCAGCGGGAGGATAGCGAGACCGGCGAGGGCGCCCAGTTCTGGCGCAACCAGGGCCTGGACCGCCTGCCCGGCGGGCGCCTGCCGGAGGTCTATGGCTCCCCGGGCGGAGAACCGGGATTGGTGCAGTGTCCGTTTCCCGCCGAATTGCAGCGGCGGCTTGCGGACCTGTCTGGAGAGTGGGATTGCGCCGGGTCGGTGCCGCTGCTCGCGGTCTGGACCGCGCTGCTGGGCCGGCTCACCGGCCGCGACGGCCTGCAACTGGGCCACTGCCACGACTGCCGGGAGGACTACGACGAACTGGCCGGGAGCCTCGGGCTCTTCGAACAGCTGTTGCCGCTGGCCTGCCAACTGCCCGAACGGGTTGCACTGCGCGGCCTGGCCCGGGAGCTGTCGGCGCAACTGGCGGAACTGGCGGACTGGCAGGAGTACGCCACTCTGCCGGATCTGCTGCCCCTGTGGCAGCCCAGCCGCCAGGCGGGATTCCGCTGGCGCCGCCAGGCGCACTGGGGGGCGCTGCAGGCCGACATTGTCGATAGCGGTTGCGAGTTGCTGTTGCAGGCGGTCCGCACCGACAGCGGGGACGGGCAGTTGTCCCTGTGGTTCGATAGCGGGCTCTACCGGGAGGGGCAGATGCGCCGGCTGCTGGCGCGCCTGCTGCGGCTGCTGGAACTGGCGCTGGAGCGTCCGGACGCGCCCCTGATGGAACTGGACATCCTGCTCGACGACGAGGGCAGCGCGGCGCTGGAGCCCCGCGAGCCGATGGGCCGCGCCGCGGATATTGTCGATTGCTTCCGCGCCTCCGCCGCGGGCCATCCGCGGCGGGCTGCGCTGCGCTGCGGTTCGCGGGAGTACACATACCGCGAACTGGACGGGACCAGCGACCGGGTGGCCGCGGCCCTGCAGGCCGCCGGCGCCGGTCCGGAGCGGATTGTGGCCCTGTGCCTGCCACGGGGGCCGGAAGCGGTGATCGCCATGCTGGCGGCGCTCAAGGCGGGGGCCGCCTACCTGCCGCTGGACCCGCAACAGCCGGTCGCGCGCCTGCAGAAGATTCTCGAGGATGCACAGCCGGCGGTGTTGCTGGCGGAAGATAAGGACGACTGCCCGGCGGGACCCTGGAAAATACTGGACTGGCCCACCGCCGAAGGGGAGTCGGCTATGCTGCGCCCCGCGAGCCGGCTGCCCGAGCATCTCGCCTATGTGCTCTACACCTCCGGTTCCAGCGGCCGGCCCAAAGGGGTGCAGGTGGAGAACGCGCAACTGAATCACTACTGCGAGGCGGCGATTCAGGCCCTGGCGCTGCCCGCCGGCGGGCACTACGGCCTGGTGTCGTCCCTGGTGGCGGACCTGGGCAATACGGTGCTCTTCCCCGCCTGGGTCCGCGGCGGCTGCCTGCACCTGCTGGACAGGGCCGCGGCCACCGACGGCCGGACTTTCGCCGCCTACCAGGCGGAGTGGCCCCTGGACGTGCTGAAGATAGTGCCCTCGCACCTGGAGGCGCTGCTCGAGGGGCAGGACGCCGCCGCTCTGCTGCCGCGCCAGCGGCTGGTGCTGGGGGGCGAACCGGTGGGCGCGGCGCTGTTGCGACGGCTGGCGGACGCCGCTCCCGCCTGCCGTATCTTCAACCACTACGGGCCCACGGAGACCACCGTGGGGGTGCTCTGGTCCGAGGTGGACCCCGTCGGCGGCGACACCGCGCTGACTTCGGCGATCGGCGGCAACCGCATTCACCTGCTGGACGGCGCCGGGCGGCCGGTGCCGCGGGGGCAGGCGGGGGAACTCTGCGTCGGCGGCCCCGGAGTCACCCGCGGCTACCTCGGCAACCCCGAGGCCACCGCCGCGGCCTATACCGGAAATCCCTTCGGCGCCGGGCGTCTGTACCGCACCGGCGACCTGGCGCTGCAGGAGTCCGATGGCGCCATACGCATCCTCGGCCGCCGGGACAATCAGGTTAAACTGCGCGGCTTTCGCTTCGAGCTGGAGGAGGTGGAACGCGCCCTGCGCGCGGCCGCCGGAACGGACAGGGCGGCGGCGCTGGTGGACGGGGAGGGCGACCGCGCGCAACTGGTGGCGCTGTTGGCGGCGCCGCCGGACGACGGTTTCGCCGAACGGCTGCGCTCCGCCCTGGCGCGGCAGCTGCCGGACTATATGATTCCGGCCCGTATCCTGCCGGTGGACACACTGCCCCTGGGGGACAACGGCAAGATCGACCGCGGGGCCCTGGCGGGGTTGGTGCGGCGGGCCGGCAGCCGCACCCCGGTTCCCCCGGAAGGAGAGCTGGAGCGGACGATACTGGCGGTCTGGCGGGAACTGCTGGGCCGGGAGGATATCGGCGTCACCGACAATTTCTTCGATATCGGCGGCCATTCCCTGGCGGCGATCAAGGTAGTGGCGCGCCTGCGCGAGCGCCTGCAGCGGGCGCTGCCGACCACGCTGCTGTTCGACGCGCAAACGGTGCGCGCGCTGGCCGCGACTATTGTCGGCGACCCGGAGCCGCGGCGTTGGCAATGCTATGGCGAGGTGCCGGAGAGCCCGGCGGTAGTGGTGCTGCACGCCGTCTCCGGCCACCTGCTGCCCCTGCGCCCGCTGATCGACGCGCTGCGCGGTCGGGTGAGTCTCTACGGTCTGGCGGCGGACAGCGCGGTTCCGGACGAGAGTGATCCCGACTGCCTGGAGCGGCTGCTGGAGGGCTATATGGCGGCGGTACCGGAGTCCCTGCGGGATACCCCGCTGGTGCTGGTGGGCTGGAGCCTGGCGGCGCGCCTCGCGCTGCTGCTGAGCGGAAAACTGCAGGCGAGGGGGTTCCGGGTGCAGGGGCTGGCGCTGCTCGACTACGACCCCGGCAACACCCTGCAGGGGGCCGGCGACGAGGCGGGGCAACTGCTGGCGGACCTGGATCACTACTGCGAGACCCGGGGCATAGCGCTGCCGGACGGCTGCCGCCGGTCGCTGGCCGGGCAGATCGCCGGCTGCGACTACGCCGTCGGCGCGGAGTTGGCGCTGTCCCGCCCCGACCTGCTCGAGGCCCTGGGGGGCGGCGTGCCGGCGGACTGGATTCGCGAGCGGGTGGCGGCCCGCTGGGCGTTCAAGAAATTGATGTATGCTGCGCCGCTGCCCCGGGTGGACGTGCCGCTGTGGGTGTGGGCCTGCCGGGGCGGACCCTGCAATCCGGAGGCCTGGCAGCCCTACAGCCGCCGGCCGGTGTGGGGCGGGGTCCTGGAGTCGGACCACTTCTCCATCCCGGCCTCGGTGGAGCTGCATCGGCAGTTGCTGGAACGGTTGGCGGAAAGCCGGTCGACCGTTTCGTAGGATGGGCAAAGGAGCGCAGCGACGTGCCCATCGCCTGGGGCCTCGATGGGCACGCTGCGCTTTGCCCATCCTACAAGCTACAGCCGTAGGGTGGATAAGCGCAGCGCATCCACCGGGAACCGGCCACACGCCGGCAGAAGGGACAAGGAAATATGCAATCGATAACGACGTTACTGCACCCCGCGCGCTGGCAACTCCTGCTCGCAATACTGGCCAGCGCCCTGAGCGCGGCGGCGGGCATCGGACTGATCGCCTGGATCAACCGCACCCTGGAGAGCGGCATGGCCGACACAGGCGCAGCTCTCGGGCTGTTCGGGGGCCTGGTGGCGCTGGTGTTTGCCAGCGGTGTCTGCGCCCAGGTGCTGCTGGTGCGCCTGGGCCAGGGGCTGGTGTACCGGCTGCGCCTGCAACTGGTGGCGCGGGTGCTGGGCACCCCGCTGGAACGGCTCGAATCCCTGGGCGCGCCCCGGGTCTACAACGCCCTCACCCGGGATATCACCGTGGTCGCCGCCGCCTTCAAGCAATTGCCCATCGCCGTCTACAACGGCCTGCTGCTGATCGCGGGCATGGCCTACCTGGCGTGGCTGGACCTGACCCTGTTCCTGGTCACCCAGGTAGTGATCGCCTTCGCGATTTGGGGCGATGTGCTGCTGGGCGGGCGGGTCAAACGCCTGATGCGCCGGGTGCGGCAACTGGACGACACCCTGTTCCAGCAATTCGAGGCCGCCGTTGAGGGGCGCAACGAACTGGGGCTGAGCCGGCCGCGGCGGCGCCACCTGTACCTGCAGCGGCTGCAGCCGGCGGCGGAAGAGGCGATGCGCGCCGCCACCCGCGCCGAGGCGCTCTGGGCGGTGAACCTCAACTGGACCACAGCGCTGGTATTCCTACTGCTGGGGGCGGTGTTCTTCGCCGGCACCGCCCTGGGTCTGGTGAGCCGGGAGGTATTGGTGGGCTATGTGCTGGCGACCATGTTCCTGCGCACGCCCATCGCCACCATCCTGGACGCGGTGCCCGCGGTGATCCGCGGCCGCGTCGCCCTGGGCGCGATCGACCGCCTTGAACTGGGGCGGGCGGAAGATTACTCCGGCTCCGACAGCAGCGAGCCGCTGCCCCCTTTCCAGGAATTGGCATTGGAGGGGGCCGGCTACCGCTATCCGGGCGGGGGTGGCGAGCCGGGCTTTCACCTGGGGCCCCTGGACCTGCGCATCCGGCGCGGCGAACTCATCTTCCTGGTGGGCGGCAACGGCAGCGGCAAGTCCACCCTGGGCAAGCTGCTCACCGGTCTCTACCTGCCCGGCGAGGGCAGTGTGGCCCTCAACGGTGTGCCCCTGGACGAGTCCAGCGCTCCGAACCATCGGGCCTATTTCGCCACCATCTTCCCCGACTTCTACCTGTTTGCCGACGTGCTGGACGGGCGGGAGCTGGACGGCGGGGTGGATGCGCGGGTGGAGCACTACCTGGAGCGTTTGGCGCTGGAAAGCAAGGTCCGCGTGCAGGCGGGGCGCCTGTCCACCACCGCCCTGTCCCAGGGGCAGCGCAAGCGGCTGGCGCTGCTGCTGCTGTATATGGAGGACCGCCCGGTGCTGCTGCTGGACGAGTGGGCGGCGGACCAGGACCCGGCGTTTCGCGAGGTGTTTTATCGCGAGCTGCTGCCGGAACTGAAAGCGGCCGGAAAGACGGTGATCGCCATCACCCACGACGACCGCTACTTCCACCTGGCGGACCGGGTCTACAAACTGGACAGCGGGCAACTGGTGCCCTGGACCACACAGGGTGAACAGCAACTGGAAATTCCGCGCAGCCGTGTGCCGGAGACGCGTTAAGAATAAATTTAAGGGAGTGTATGTCATCGAACGACGATAGCCGGGGGCGACCGGCGATGGATGCCATTGAGGCACTGCTTACCCGGCGTTCCTATGTGCGCAGCCTGCTGCGCCATCCGGTGCCGGGGGAAGAGGAACTGGAAACCATTTTGCAGGCGGCCATGTCGGCGCCGGACCACGGCAATCTCAAACCCTGGCGTTTTGTCTTGGTGCGCGGGCAGGGGATGCGGGATCTCTCCGAAGTGGTGCGGGAAATCTATTCATCCCGCGATATCAGCGACGCGGACCTGCGGGCCTTCGTCGAGGAAATTGCCGATACGCCGATGATGATTTTCGTCTGCGCCGAAGTGGTTTCCGGCCACCGGATACCGGTTCTGGAGCAGCAGATGTCCGCCGCTGCCGCCTGCCAGCAGATGTTGCTGGCGATTCACGCCCTGGGCTACGGGGCCATCTGGCACACGGTGGAACAGCATCCGCTGGTGTGGCGCCAACTGGGTCTGGCGGAGAAGGACAGCGTAGTGGGCGTACTATCGGTGGGCACTCCGGAGCGGGCCAAGACGCGCCCGCGCAAGCGCCGCTCTTTCGCCTCCGTGACCTGGGAATGGGAGGCCGCCGGCCTGCGTCCCTGGGACAGTGATTAGCGACCTGGCTGGTGATCAGCGGTCACTGATTACTGACAACCAGCCGCTTCTCGCTCCCGGCGTAAAGCCCTCTCCTGTGCAATACTTGGTGCAGCGATTGTCTCCGCGCACTGCAACTTTTTGCTGCGCGAGTTAATCAAGGAGGTTCGCCATGAAATTGAGCGAAACGTTGGCGCAGGGACGCTACCAATACAGCTGCGATGGACGCGAGATGCCGGTCCAGGACAGTTGGCAACTGGGACACGACAGGCTGGGCCGGCGCCTGCTGGTAAGCCGGCGGCTGGTGGGTGATGAGGGGTTCGGAATCGAGGTGCGCGCGCTGTTGAGCGCGGGCCTGGTGAGCGAGTGCCGTATCCACTGGCGCGACCAGGTGGATGAGGTGAGGGCTCACTACCGATTACTCTCTGCCGAGAAGGCGGCGCCGGAGATGGGCGACCCCATAGAGGCGCACTGGACAGGTCCCAACGGGCCCCAGCAGGGGCAACTGGAAGGCCGGGGGCGCTTGCTGTTCCCCCTGATGCGGATCTTTATGGGGCCGCTGCTGTTGAAACTGCGGCAATTCCGGGAAGGCTGCGAGGTGGTCATGCCGGATATTGTCGATCCCTCGCAGCGGGGCAAGCTGCTGGCGCCGCGGGTCAGCCACCGGAGTGCCAGGCCCATGGCCGGCGACGCCGCCACTCAGGGCGCCCAGGAACTGGGGCCGGAAGTGAGCGGTTACGTCTACCACGGCGACGAGGCGGAGCGCGATGCTCACTGCTATGTGGACGGTCGCGGCCTGCTGGTGGGCTACGACTGGCCCAGCAGCACCGGCCGCCTGTGGCAGGTTCGCCTGCGGGACCTGGAGTGGTCGCCGCAACTGGCGGGCATCGCGGCTTAACAGTCGTCGGATTTATCCCGGCCCGCGAGCGATACCGGCCTACACCTCCCTGTAGGAGCGGGCCATGCCCGCGATCGGGCTCAGATCGCGGGCATGGGCGGATGGCCGCCCCCCCGCTCCTACAGGGCGCCGGGTCTCTAACGCGGCAATTTCTCTTCTCTACCGTCGCCTGGAGTGGTGTTGTAGGGTGCGCCGCGCGCACCATTGACTTCCGCGGTGCGCACGGCGCACCCTACATGAATCCGGAGTGATTCGCGCGATAGCTCGGCACATCCTTGTGCCTCGGCCTTCGGCCTGGCGCTCACCCGCTTCGCGGGCGCCTTCGGCGTCCAAAATTGTTCCCGACAATTTTGTCCCGAGCCCGAAGATGAGTTTCGAAGACACCTATCGCCTAAGCGCCCACGCCGTAATCACCAACGAACTGGGTGAAGTGCTCCAACTGCGCGCCACTTACGCGGACAAGAATTGGGGGCTGCCGGGCGGCGCGCTGGACCCCGGTGAGACAATCCACGAGGCGCTGCTGCGCGAGTGCCGCGAGGAACTGGGTCGCGCGGTGCGCATCGATTACCTGAGTGGTATCTATTACCACCGGGTCTACAACTCCCACGTGTTTATCTTTCGCGCCCACTTCAGCGACGAGGGCGCAATCGCGCTGTCCGACGAGCACTCGGAACTGCGCTACTTCCCGCTGTCGGCGCTGTCGCCGGTACAGCGGCAACGCGTGGAAGACTGCCTCCGGTTCGACGGCCGGGTGAGAAGCGCAAAGTTCTAATTTAACCGCTTCCGGCGACAGCGGATTTGGTTTTTTCCCTACCATTTGGCAAATATCGCTAAATACTATCCGGCTGAGGCATTCCCCGTCCGGCTCCTTTAGTATTTGCCCCCCGGCTTTGCGCCTGAGCGCATGGGTTTGCTCGCACCTGGATATTAAAAACCAAATAAAATCAAAGAGTTAAATTGATTAGACAGCAGTTCCGGGAAATATCCGGGCTATGCTGATGGATAAGAATTATGGGTTTGGAACTGACAATGCCTGATCTGGGCAACCTGAGTGAGCGCCGCCAGCCACTGGAGTGCCGTGTGGCCCTGGTGAGCGCTGACCGGAAGCTCGCCGGTGACTGGGTCGATGCCCTCAACGCCACCGCCGCGCAGCACGAAAATCCCTACGGCCTGTATTTCGAGGCCACCGGGGTCGGTGCGGTGGAAAAACTGTTGCTCGAAGAGGACAACCTGCAGGCGCTGATCGTGGACGGCGGCAGCAGCCCCGACCAGTTGGCCGCCGCGGAGGAACTGGTGGACCGGCTGCACGCCCTGCGCGCCCAGTTGAACGTCTTCCTGGTAGCCCAGGCTTCCTCTGCGGACGCCCAGGGCTGCACCATTTCCGTCTCCGTGCGCCAGCGTTTCGATGAACTCTTCGACCGCCGCGAGGGCAATTTCAACCAGATGTTCCGGTTGGTGCAGGCGTTTATCGCCCGCCGCGCCTCCACCCCCTTCGCCGACACCCTGAAGGAATACGTGTTTTCCGCCCGCGACGCCTGGCACACCCCCGGCCACTCCGGCGGCGACAGCCTGCGCAACAGCCCCTGGGTGGGGGATTTCTACCGCTTTATGGGCGAGCATGTGTTCAACACCGACCTGTCGGTGTCGGTGCAGGTGCTCGACAGCCTGCTGGAGCCCCACTCGGTCATCCAGGAGGCCCAGGACCTGGCGGCGCAAACCTTCGGCGCGCGCCACACTTTCTTCCTCACCAACGGCACCTCCACCGCCAACAAGGTGGTAATCCAGCAGATCCTCGGCGGCGGCGGCAAGATCATCGTCGACCAGGCCTGCCACAAGTCCGTACACCACGCGATAGTGATGAACCGCTGCGAGCCGGTGTATCTCAAATCGGTCCTGCACCCGGAATTCGGCATCTACGGCCCGGTGAAACGCGAGGATATCGAGCAGGCCGTGGACGAGCACGGCGACGCGCGCCTGCTGGTGATCACTTCCTGCACCTACGACGGTCTGCGTTATGACCTCAAGCCGATTATCGACTACGCCCACGAGCGCGGCGTCAAGGTGCTGGTGGACGAGGCCTGGTACGCCCACGGCTACTTCCATCCGGAACTGCGCCCCACCGCCCTGGAGTGCGGCGCCGACTACGTGACCCAGAGCACCCACAAGATGCTCTCGGCCTTTTCCCAGGCAAGCATGATCCACGTGCAGGACCCGGATTTCGACGAGTTCCGCTTCCGTGAAAACCTCAATATGCACGCCTCCACCAGCCCGCAGTACGCGATGATCGCCAGCCTCGATGTGGCGCGCAAACAGATGGCCATGGAGGGCTACGCCTGCCTGAAGCGCTGCCTGCAGATGGTGGAGACCCTGCGCCGGGAAGTGGACGCCACCGGCGTCTTCCGCGCGCTCACCCGCGAGGACCTGATCCCCGAGCCGCTGGCCGGGGACAATATCCGCCTGGACCCCACCAAGGTCACCATCGATATCTCCGCGAGCGGCTATTCCGGCAAGGAGATGCAGATCAAACTGTTCGACCAGTACGGTATCCAGGTAGAAAAGACCACCTACAACACCGTGAGCGTGCTGGTGACCCTGGGCAGTACCGAGAGCAAACTGCTGCGGCTGATCCACGCGTTCAAGCAGCTGGCGCGCCACCCCCGCAAACGCCCCCAGGCCGGTACACCGCGGCGCCTGCCGGAGTTCACCCGCCTCACCTGCCTGCCGGCGGATGCCTACTTCGCCGACACCGAGGAACTGCCGCTGATGGACAACGGGGTGACGGCCACGAAAAACCTGATCGGCCGCACCAGCGCCGATGAAATCGTGCCCTATCCACCGGGCATCCCGGTACTGGTCCCCGGCCAGGAGATCTCCGCACAGATAGTGCAGTTCCTCCAGCAACTGCTGCAGGGCCAGACCGCCACCGAGATTCACGGCCTGATCTACCGCTCCGACGAGCCCATGTTGCGGGTGGTGAAAGAAGACGGTAAAAAGTCCCCGAACAAAAAATAATTTTTGACCCGAATGGTACTAAGTTAAGCGGAATCCCCCTGTAGGAGCCTGCTTGCAGGCGAATTGAGGTGGCGGCAAGGCACCGGGAATGTTCGCCTGCAAGCAGGCTCCTACAGCGCAATCCTCAGGAACAGAAGCAACTCGAGGCTTAACTTAGTGCCATTGATTTTTGACCCCGCCGCTCCTACAGTGAGAGACAAAACACCCCACAAACCATGCAAACACTGGACTGGAAGAACACCCCCGCCGCCATCTGGCGCGCCAAGCACGCCCGCCTGAAACCGGTGCGCCGCCTGGACCCCATACGCCTGGAACAATTGGTGGGCATCGAGCACCAGAAGCAGCAGCTGCTGGAAAACACCGAAAAATTCCTCCGCGGCGAACCCGCGAACCACACATTGCTGTGGGGTGCGCGTGGCACCGGTAAATCCAGCCTGGTCAAGGCGCTGCTCCATGAATTCGGCACCGCCGGCCTGCGCTGTGTGGAGGTGAATCTGCCGGACCTGGACGACCTGCCGGAAATCGTCGACCTGCTGGATACGGATTCCGCGCGGGACTACAAATTTATTCTTTTCTGCGACGACCTTTCCTTCGAGCAGGGGGACCTGCGCTACAAGCACCTGAAGACGATTCTCGCCGGCTCGCTGGAACTGCCGCCGGACAATATCCTGCTCTACGCCACCTCCAACCGCCGCCACCTGCTGCCGGAGGATACGCGGGACAACGAACAGACCCGCGTGGTGGGCAATGAACTACACCACGGCGACAGTGTCGAGGAGACGCTGTCCCTGGCCGACCGCTTCGGTCTCTGGCTCAGCTTTTACCCGGCGGACTGGAAAACCTACCTGGAAATTGTCGATCGCTATTTTTCCGATTACCGGGGCGATCGCGAGGAGCTGCACCGCGCCGCCAAGCAGTTTGCGATGTTGAGGGCCAATCACAGTGGGCGCACGGCGGAGCAGTTTTATTTCAGTTACGGACAACCGGGCTGATGTGGGCGAGTTCTGCCGGGGCACGGCATGAAGCCGTGTCCCTTCAGGAGCGGCCGCAGGCTGCTGCGGCCCGCTTGCGGAGCTGGAACTTTCAGCGCTCCGAGGTCAACCGCTCCGCGGTCCCGGGAAGGCGCTCACTGCTACGGTTCAGTCTTGGATGGGACCTTGCCCGCCCATTTCTCCTATCGCGTACTGAATCCCGCCCAGAATATGCCGCATAAACAGCGGATCCCGATAGCTCTCTTTCGTGTGTCCGCCGGCGGTGTAGAAAGCGCGGCCGCCATCGTACTCGTGGTACCAGGCAATCGGGTGCTGCTCGCCGTTCTCCCCGCCCTCGTAGGTGGATTCGTCCAGGTTCATCAGCACCCGGATATCCGGGTTGATGGATCTGAAGTTGTACCACTCGTCGAAGCGCCGCCAGCGGTTGCCGTCCAGTTCCGCCTGTAAAAAACTGGTAGCCGGGTGCTCGAAGTCGACGACCACTTTTTCCGCCTCCTGCTGTTGCGGATGGCTGGCAAAGTAAGCACCCACCAGTTTGTTGTACCAGGGCCAGCCGTACTCCGTATCCGCAGCGGAGTGAATGCCGACAAAGCCACCGCCGGAGCGGATATAGCGTTCGAAGGCGCCGCGCTGCCGGGTGTTGAAGAGTTTGCCGGTGGTACTCAGAAAGACCACCGCGTCGTAGCTGTCCAGTGTCTCGCTGTTGAAGAGACTGGCATTCTCTGAAATATCCACGGCGAAGCCCTCCCGCAGCCCGAGTTCCAGCATGGCCCGCTTGCCGTCGATGATGGAGTCGTGGCGCCAGCCTTCGGTTTTGGAGAAGACCAGGATCCGTGGTTTATCCGCGTCCTCGACAGCCGGCACGATTGATGGCAGCAGCAGGGCACCGGCGGTGAGGGCGGCTGCAATCAAACCACGTCTTTTATTGTTATTGGACATCCCGGTTCCTCGATGGATTCAATTGTGTCTAGTGTCCTGTATGGTACTAAATAGTGACACCAGCGGGCCGCTAAGCGGCCAGATGCAAGGCGCACTTGCGCCGGCGTAGTCATTCTACGTCAAGCAAGTGCAACGCCGCAGATGGCTGCTTAGCGGCCCGCCCGAAGGGAGCCCCCCCTCTTCACCAATCGAGAGGGCCCACAG